>NZ_JADPLO010000002.1:0-234364 GCF_015667765.1 Bacteroides sp. 1001302B_160321_D4
TGTAAGGCTTTCAGCCTAACCGATAAATTCTCATTTAACCGATAAATTCCCATTTAACTGCTAAATTCCCATTTAACCGCAAAATTCCCATTTAACCGATAAATTCTCATTTAACCGATAATTTCTCATTTAACTGCAAAATTCCCATTTAATTAAGAACGGTACGGAAATGAGGTAAACTCATACAATTATAATTCAAAAAGACTTCCGTAAACATTCTCAAGTATACTTATCACTATGAGAAAAAATACTCATAGGTATGAGAAGAAATACTCATTACAATGAGAACTTTTTCTCATTGCAGTGAGAATATACCCTTGTCAGAATAGGCTGAAACAGTTCATTACTGTACCGGAAACGAGCTAATTCTAATTCAAAACCGAACATGAATGCTTGTCTACTTCCCACTATATTTACTTGGCTGCATCCCGAATTGTTTCTTGAACAATGAACTGAAATACTTCGTGTTGACAAATCCGGTTTCGGCGGCGACATCGGTTACGCTTTTACCTTCTTTCAGCAGTTCGGCAGCTTTTTGTAGCCGGATGATACGGATAAACTCTTGCGGCCCTTTTCCCGTCAGTGATTTAAGGCGACTGTAGAATAGTGTCCGGCTCATTGCCATTTCATGGCACAAGAGATTGATGTTGAAATCGGGTTCATCCAAATGTTCAAGAACAAACCGGGTAGCTTGCATGATAAACCGACGGTCGCCCTCGGCCATTGTTTCGCTTGCTGTCGTTACGTTTTTGTTGTCGATACTTTCATTGTTTTCATTGCTTTCATTGTCGTCACGTTTGCCGCCCGCCTCTACTTGAGCGATGGCTTGCCGCATGAAAAACTGCCGTTGCCTGTTTCGATTGTCAATCAATCCTTGTACTTTCAATTTCAGTATCTCTGTACTGAATGGTTTGGGGATATAATCATCCGCGCCTTTCTTCAATCCTTCCACTATTGCTTCGTGGTTAGCCTTTGCCGTCAGCAGAACGACGGGAATACCTGATGTGTCAGGATTTTCCTTGACCATTCTGCAAAGCTCGTCACCCCGTATGCCGGGCATCATGACGTCGGAGAGGATGATGTCCGGATATTCATTGGCGAGACAGGCGATAGCTTCGTGTCCGTCGGCAACATCAATCACCCGATAGAGGTGTTCAAAGGTCTGGCGGAGGTAGTGACGGAGAGTTTCGTGGTCTTCTACAATGAGCAATGTATTCCGGTCGTCCGGATCTTTCATTTTATCCGTTTCGGGGCTGTTATTATCCGATGTGCCGGCAAGGTGTTCGAGGGATGATTCGTGCGACACGGGTTCGGCTACGGTGGTGGTTCGCGGCAATGTTACGATGAAAGTAGTTCCCTTGCCCTCCTCGGAACAGAAAGTGATTTTTCCATGCAGCATCTTTACAATGCGTTGCACCTGCAACAGTCCGAATCCGGTTCCTTCTTCCTGTGACTGCCGGGCATTTTCGGCTCTGTAAATATCGGAGAAGATATGCTTTTTCGCTTTCTTCGGTATGCCTATTCCGTTATCTTTCAACGAAAGGATGGCTTTGCGTTTCGTGGCTTTCAAATCCAGACTGATTTCTCCCTGGGGCATGGTGTATTTGCAGGCATTGGAAAGAAGATTGTCGAGTAACATCTCTATCAGGTGTTTGTCGGCCGAAACGAAAACGGATTCGTCGGGTTGGGTCAGATTCAGTGTCAACTGCTTCTTCTCGCAAAAAGACCGGAAGACGGAGACTTCTTTCAGCAAAACTTCATTCAGACAAAGCGGAACCGATGAAGAGGATGGCTTGTGGGCGTCTACCTTTTCAAATTCGAGCAACTGTGTGATGAGCGAATGGAGTTTCTGGGTACTTTCATGGGCCAGATTCAGGTAATAACGGGCTTTGTCCGAGAGATCCTGTTCCCGGTTCAAATCCTCCAGTGGCGCCATGATAAGCGTTACCGGCGTGCGAATGTCGTGCGCCGTGTCGATGAAGAAACGTATTTTGTCTTCGTCGTATTTCTTTTGGAGCTGGTTGCTCTTATAGCGCAGGATGAAATAGAAAACGAA
This sequence comes from Bacteroides sp. 1001302B_160321_D4, assembly GCF_015667765.1. Taxonomy (NCBI): domain Bacteria; kingdom Pseudomonadati; phylum Bacteroidota; class Bacteroidia; order Bacteroidales; family Bacteroidaceae; genus Bacteroides; species Bacteroides sp. 1001302B_160321_D4. The sequence continues at coordinate 2,057 of NZ_JADPLO010000002.1, forward strand.
GCCTATTATAAATAGGTAAATAGTCCAAGCCCACCACGAGTTCCACCATGGCTGGCTCACTTTCACTTCTAAGGTGCTTTCGGAGATAGTCTTTCCGTCGCTGCGTCGCAGGCTGCGCACTTTAAAAAGATAAGTGCCCGGCGATACCTTGGTGTAGGATGCCTTGCCCTCGGCAGACGGTTTGCTCCAGTCATTGTCATACCCCTCTAAAATATGCTGATAGACAATATCGCGCTGGAAACGATAGTTGATAGATTCAAAAGAAACGGTAAACGAGTTGTATTTATAGCCGAGCCGTACCGCACGGTCGGCAAGCATATCATGGATGGCAGGTTTCAACGATTCTTCTTCCTGGACGTTTTGATAATCAACTGTCAGCCCTGTGAAACGCAGGAGCGTCCAGTAGTCTACGGTTGAAATGTCGAGTGGCATGATAAAGACAGCGCCATCCGTGCTGCCATACACGAACTCGCCGTTCATCAACCGGGCAAATGAGGATTTGTTATATTCCTTGTCTATATTGCCCGCATAGTTGAGGTTCGACACGCGCAGGCTGTCTATCAAGGCAATTCCTTTTCCGGTGCTGACCCACAAGCGTTTCTTGTCGTCTCGCTGCAAACTATATATATCGTTGGACGGCAATCCCTCTTGAACAGTGAAAGTCTTTACCGTCCGGTTTTTCATGTCATATAGATTCAATCCTCCCCCTTCGGTTCCCAGCCACACGGTTCCGTCGTCATTGAACAGCATAGAGATGATATAAGCACTGACATTCTGATTGTGAAATTCCTGGGAATTGGCATAGTGCTGTATATTCCCTGTATGTTTGTCCACCAGGAAAAAACCGTTGACCGTAGCCACCGCTACCCGGTTTCGGTCGATAGGTTCAATGGACTGTACCCAATTCACGTCGAAAGACCGTCTGCTGCCTTTTTCTTTTTCAAACATGATCAGGCATCCGTCCAGACCTCCTATCCATAAGTCTCCCTCCATGTCTTGTCTGACGGAGAAAATATAATTGGTGGTCAATTGCCCTTGTTGCTTGGTGAGATGGCGTAACACGCATCCGTTGTTATCCAATAGATACACTCCGTCTCCGTACGTTCCTACCCATACGTTCCCATTTCCGGATGTGCAAAGAGAAATGGTTACGATTTCTTTCAGCACGTGTTTCCAGGTGCCTGACAGGGTGTTTCGGATGCTGATTCCATCATCGGTAGCGAACCATTGGTTGCCATCCGGGTTTTCTTCGATATCATTCACGTTGTTGCTGATGAGAGAATGGGTATTTCCCTTTTCGTGTGCTAATATCGAAATGGGATGTTTCAGCAGGATAGCCACGGATACACCTCCCGTATAACTACCTATCCAGATGTTGCCCTGATCGTCTCTGGTTACGGCATATACGCCGTTTCCGCGCAGGTAAGTATCTGTGTCATCTTTGGTATTCATCAGTAAACGGGCTTTCTTGGTGTCCTTGTCTATCGCATACACACCGCCACCGTCCACGCCTATGAGTATGGTATGTACATCATAGTCTGTAATTGCCCGTATCGGATGAAGGAACGTGCTCCCTTGTCCCTCCAGCGCAAGCACTTTGGAAGTGTCGAGGTTCATCACAGACAAACCGCTGCCAAATGTGCCTATCCAGAGTTCTTTTTTCGGTTTGTCGCAGAACAATGTTTGTACATTCCACCCTTCCAGCAGCTGGCGTTTCTTACCCGGCAGGGCGTGTGACAGTTGCCAGACTCCGTTAGAAGTGCCTACAAAAAGCGACTCGCCGGCAAATGCGATGTCGTTGACATATTGTCCTTTCAGCACGGCAACTATACGATGGTCCGCTTCTTGCTTGTATAGTCCTTTATCCGCCCCCATCCACCAGGTTCCGTCACTATCCAAACAGAGTTTGTTCAAGATGACTTCTTCCTGAATCAATTGTCCCAGGTGGAGGACTTGCTCAAAATGATCCAGGATGGTGGAGTATCGGTAAATTCGTCCGGTATGGTCGTAGGCAAACAGTCCTTGTTGTGCGTCGTACAATAAGTAAAGCCTGCGTCCGGCAAGATCGCCATAATAGAAACTGCCCGGCAAATCATAGTTCTTTACCGTATGACCGTTGTATCTGTCTATTCCGGTTTTTGTAGCAATCCACATAGCACCGTCTCCATCCTCGACAATCGAAAAAACACGTTGACTACTAAGGCCTTCTGCATAGCCTACATGCCTGACATCGAACATCCGGTTGGTCAGTTCGGCTTTGACAGCCATATTTATCATTAGTAGTAAGGTGATAACAAGATTAAAACGAACCATATTCTTTTAATTGTTGACATTACAAAGATAAAGTTTCTTTAGAAAATCCCAACAGAATAGGGGTGTGAAATTAGAAGGAATATTCAGTAAATCTTCCTAATAATCATGTTATAAACGGCTGTCTTGGTACTGGTGTATAGGGAGAATGGATATTATGAAGCAGGGAAGAATACCTTATCTCCCCTTTATTATTGTATTAAGTTACCGCTCTTCTTGCATCAGACTACCGATATAGTTAGCTTCCCACAGCCGTGACGACTTCTCTTCACGGCCGTGAAGAGAAGTTACCACAGCTGTGGGAAGATCTCACCACGGCTGTGGTGAATTAACTATATCGGTGGTTTAACGGATGGATAATGAAGGGATAATAGATATATACCGGTTGCACTTCCTATGTAATACAAGGAAGTAGGACAACATTTAGAATGAAACAGGGTGAGGGTAACTGCCTACCCTCACTTACTATCACCTTTACCCTCACACCTGTAATGCCGATGGATAAAGAGATACAAGCAGAGGATGAGGGTGTGAGGGTAAAAGTATTCTAAACTTTTGTTTAGAGAAATTTGCTTGGAGATACTCCGTCATGCTTCTTGAATGCTGAATTCGTTTCTTAAACGGGTGTGGCACATGAAGTTAAATTCATTAGCCGAAAGCCGGAAACTGTTTTATGGCTTTTCGTTGGCTCGCAGACCGAATACTTTTCCTGTCATCTGCCGGACAGCTACTTTCCACACTTTTACGTTACGTACGGCAGGATCGGAATAGCTGAATGCGTTGTCTGTATAATGACGCATGATAATATCCAGTGCACGACGTTTATCGTCTATCTCTTCGATGAATTCTACTTGCCCCCGACACATCGCGCTTTCGGAACGCATACTGTAACTGCAGGCTACCTTTTCGTGTTGGTAGACAAGTTTATGTCCAAGGCTGAAAGTGATGCATACATTATTATTATGTTCCAACATCTCTAACTTGCTGCCTTCGGGACCTGAATGCAGATATATGATACCATTTTCATAACCGAAGTTCATGGGAACTACATAGGGATTACCTTCTAAATCTGTAATGCCCACAAAACAGGCATCGCAATGCAGGATAATGGACTCGATTCGTTGTTTGTCTTCGATAATGATAGTCTTCATGGATATATGAATGTTATAATAGTAAGAATAATCAAAATGATACGCTAAAGTACAGACTTACGACTGATTACACAAATCTATGCGAACTTTTTTCTCGTTACTTTCACAGATTTATCTAATCAATCGTATTTCTGTACTAATGTTATCAGGGGTTGAATGAGCTTTTCAGTTTGCTTGAATATTCAAACTTTTACTTTTCTATTAATTCAAAATCCAATTGTTTCTTTTCCAGATTGGCACGAGCTACCCGAACAGTAATAGCGTCTCCCAAACTGTATATTTTGTTTTTGCGGCGTCCGCGAAGACAATAGTTCTTCTCGTCGAATTCGTAGTAGTCATCATCCAGATCACGAACAGGGACCAGACCTTCACATTTGTTTTCGTTCAGTTCTACATAAAGTCCCCACTCGGTTACGCCGGAGATTACACCGTCGTAAATCTGCCCCAGACGTTCGCTCATAAATTCCACCTGTTTATATTTGATGGAAGCACGCTCGGCATTGGCTGCAATTTGTTCCATGTTCGAGCTGTGGTCGCAGAGGTCTTCGTACTTGGCTTCGGATACGCTGCGTCCTCCGTCCATATATTTCGTCACCAAACGGTGTACCATCATGTCCGGGAAACGGCGGATGGGAGAAGTAAAGTGAGTGTAATATTCGAAAGCTAGTCCGTAGTGACCGATGTTATGAGTTGAATAACGTGCTTTTTGCATGGCGCGGATAGATACCGTTTCAATCAGGTTCTCTTCTTTCTTTCCATGAATGTCATCCAATAAGTGGTTGATGGATTTGGAGATATCCGTCTTCGTTCCGCTTGTGCGCACTTTGTAGCCGAAGCGGGCAATGAACTGTGACAAGTTCTCCAACTTCTCCGGATCGGGCAGGTCGTGAATACGGTAGGGAAGCACTTTGGGCTTTTTATTTTTGGGCACTTTACCTACAAACTCTGCCACTGTTCTGTTAGCGAGCAACATGAATTCTTCCACCAGTTTATTAGCATCTTTTGACTCCTTGAAGTAAACGCTGATTGGTTTTCCTTTTTCGTCAATCTCGAACTTCACTTCGTAGCGGTCGAAGTTGATGGCTCCTGCAGAGAAACGTTTTTCGCGCAGTGCTTTGGCAATGGTATCTAATGTGAGCACTTCTTCTTTGAAGTCTCCTTCTTTTGTTTCTATGATTTGTTGTGCCTCTTCATAGGTGAAGCGACGGTCGGAGTTGATAACCGTATGTACGATGCGTGAGTCTTTAATTTCTCCTTTTTCCGTAATATCGAAGATAACGGAGAAAGCTAGTTTTTCTTCGTTCGGGCGGAGTGAACAAATGAAGTTACACAGCCGTTCGGGAAGCATCGGAATGGTACGGTCTACCAGGTAAACGGAGGTTGCTCGTTTTTCTGCTTCCTTGTCGATGATTCCTCCTTCTTTTACGTAATGTGTCACGTCGGCAATGTGTACACCCACTTCCCATAATCCGTCTTTCAGTTTGCGGATGGAAAGTGCGTCGTCAAAGTCTTTGGCATCTTTCGGGTCGATGGTGAAAGTTGTTACCTTACGGAAATCTTCGCGTTTGGCAATCTCTTCTGCTGAAATCTCGGCAGGAATCTTGTCTGCTGCTGTTTCTACTGCTTTCGGATATACATACGGCAGACCGAATTCCGCAAGAATAGCGTGCATCTCTGTGGTATTGTCACCAGCCTGACCTAATATATCTATTATTTGTCCGATAGGATTCTTAGCCTTGTCCGGCCATTCGGTTACTTTCACAATGGCTTTATCTCCGGTTTTACCGCCTTTCAGCTTATCTTTCGGAATGAAAATATCATTGGCAAGTGTACGGTTCTCTGTCACCAGGAATGCGTATGACTTGGCTACTTCCAGTGTGCCGACGAAAGTATCGTTTGCACGTTCCAGTATTTCTATTACTTCTCCTTCTGCTTCTCTGTTCTTCCGTTTGGCATAAAAAGCAATTTTTACTTTGTCATTGTTCATGGCATGTGCCGAATTGCGTTCGGCCACAAATATCGGTTCGCCTCCTCCTTCAGGAATAAATGAATTCTTACCATTGCTTTTCCGTTGGAAAGTGCCTGTCATCTCCGTTCCATGATTGTTGAGACGGAATTTTCCTTTTTCTATTTCGGAAATATAATCGTCAGCTAAAAGGTCATGTAATATATCGACGCATAGCATTTTCTGCGGATGGGTGGTGAGACGCAGTTCTGAAAATATATATTTCATACTCAAGGTCTCGCTGGATTTGGCATGGAAAAAGTCTATTAATAATGCTGCCAGCTCTTTCTTACTCATTCTTTTGCCGGCCTTTTTCTCTTTCTTTTCTTTCTTTTTTGCCATATTATATGGAATTTATTAGTAGTTCAACCTACAAAGTAAACAAATTTTTGGACTTGATAGTTCTGAATGAGGACAAAACTTTTTGTGTTACTTGATATTTCATAGATTTTGAAACAGAAAGCCTCCTTTTCTGAATCAATTCGGAAAAGGAGGCTGGTCGGGTTTATAAAGAGAGAGAGAATAAAATTAGAATACCTTCGTTATGGTCATAATTACATATTGCATTTTCACTATTTCCTGTGTAGAGAGGCACATAAAAAGGGAAGTATATCTCTTGACACGCTTCCCTTATCTTTAAGAGAGAATTTATTAATTCTGTAATGAACTAATTGATGAATACTTGTTTATAACTAATTTTTTACGCAACGTACCGAAAGACCGCGTTTTTCTTGTATTCCTCCTTTATCAGAAGAATAACCTAATCCATAGCTCATATTACTGAAATATACAGTTCCTGCTCCATAAGTAGCTTGGTCTGTACTCCAAAAATCTGTTCTACTCTTTGACTTAGGTGTTTCAAAACCTCCACTATGATAGCATTGTCCAGCAGGTATAACATTAAAGCCATAGGTATCACGCGGGCCATTAGCAAGGTCAGGATTTTCATCTATCATGCCAGATTCTCCCCAACCGTCAGTATCAAGTTTTCCTGTTAATGCTGACCAGACGTTTTTACAATCTTTATCAGAGTACTTATTTCCATCCTCATCTGTCCATACGTTACCTTCAACTGGTGCTAATTCACTAGCAACAAAACTTTCTAGCTTTTTCCATTCTGCTTTACTTGGCAGGTGCCATCCGCTAGGACAGATTCCTTGGATACCACTTGGTATGGCTTCTGCATCTCCACCTGTTGCATTCTTTTGGTTCATAGCGGCATACCAATTATACAAGACTCCGTATGTTTTATATTCTTTCGTGGCTTTAGCTGCATTTACATCTTCGCCATCATAGTTGAAAACAAAATAGAGTGGATCTCCATCACTAGTAGCGGCAGCTTCCGGTTTGCTAACTGATGGTAAATAGGCCAAGTTCTCTGCCATCCATATTTGTTCACCAATCGTAACAATTTTGTATTCATGATTGTCTCGTGGGTCAATCATTTTTCCTTCTTCCGGTTCAGGAGTTGGTTTTGTTTTTTGTAATGTGACATTAACTTCACTTGTTGCCGTAGTGCCTTGGTCGCCTTTGACAGTTAATTCAATTTTCAGTGCTCCTTCAGCTTGGTTGGCTTCAAACGTATAGTCATAGCTAAAAGGCACTGCGGTAACTTCTGATATAGCTTTGCCTCCTACTTTTAATGTGACGTTTGAGATTTCACCAAAGTCAATCGTAGCTTCTCCTTTGATTGTCATTTTTTCTGCAATGTTTACCGTAGCTCCTTCAGCAGGTGCAGATATGGAGCATGTTACATGTTGCTCGGGAGTAGGGTCGTTGTTGTCGTCACTACAAGCAATTAGTCCTAAGACTGCGAATAAAAAGAATCCAAATTTTTTCATAAATGTATTTATATTTAGTGAGTAATAATATAATAGTTAGTCTTTGATGCAACGGACAGGAAGACCTACTCCGGGATTGAATTCTGCATTGGTTACAAATGTGTGGAGGTCTGACCATAAACGTACGGTGATACCGAATTCAGGTCCCATTTGTACTCCGGCTGTCGAGCTCCACCAGCCGGCACTGTAGCAGGTATGCATCCAGTCTTCGTCACCTGCACATGCACGGAATCCGATGGGTAAACCGTTGAATAAGGTTGCATTATTCTTTTCCATTTCTACGCCAACCCAAGTTGGTTGAGGTTCTATTTCTGTATATTCCGGCAGCATCCACATTGTTGTTGAAGCTAAAGCTTTTGCTATGGCTGTTTCGTCTACCTGACCATCATTCATGATAGCGGCCATGCCGGAGTCTAAAACATATTTAGATAATGTCTGCCATTCTTTTTGTGAAGGAATATGCCATCCGTCAGGACAAACACCTTTTATATTCCGTGTTTCATCTTCTCCTAACGCTGTTTCGCCTTGAAGTGCTGCAGGTAAGTTATAGTAGGCTCCATAAGCTTTCAAATAAGCTTTTCCCAATTCTGTTTTGATATCACTGTCGAACATGACATAATATTTGGGATCTGTTGACGATATATCAAAATTCTGTTCCGGTAAATAGCGTAAATTTTCTGCCATCCATAACTGGTCTGCAAGTTGTACCGTCTTGTATACATTTCCATCACGTGTATCTGTGAGGTCTTCTCCGATTTGAGGTGGTGCAGGTCTGTCACCGAGTTCTGTTGTGACAGTAATAGTTGCCAAAGCACTGCCTTCATGATCTCCTTTGACTGCTAATTCAATTTTCAACTTTCCTGGTTCAGCTTCCTTGGGGAAAGTGTATTCATAGTAGAATGGAACCGAACTTATGTCGGTAATAACTTCTCCTCCTACTTTAAGTTCAGCGGAGATAATTTTACCATAGTTAGTCGTTCCTTCTCCTCTGATAATCAGTTTGTCTGATATTATAACGGTTTCTCCGTTAGTCGGCATAAATATCTCACAGCTTACCTGTTGGTCCGGAAGTATTTCTCCTCCTCCGCCTGCGGTGCTGTTGTCATCTTTACAGCTTGCACCAAGTAATCCTAATGCCACGATAAAGCTAGTTAATAGTATCTTTTTCATATGTTATTGGATTATGTCTTCTTTAAATAGAATACAATTAATAAAAATGGACAGATTGTCTATAACCTTCTGTAGTTTTGCATCTTCATATACCCGGAAAACAAAACCGAAAGGATCACTCTCTTTTATTCCGGAAAAAGCGAAAACGAATGTTCCGTCTGTTAACATTACGGGGCCTAATGAGATTGTTACAGAAGGATCTTTTACATAATATAGGTCAGAGCTAAGAATTTCGAATGAGAGATATAAATTGTCCTCGAAGACTCCTAGGTTTTGACCGGCTCCAAAAGCCAGGCAATTGTCTATGGCTTTTGCTTTCAGTTTGTAAGGCAATCCGGTTAGAATGTTTGAAAGCAGGTATGTTCCGTCTTCCTGTTTTTCAATGCTGACATCTTTCAAACCGTAATTCATTTGCCCGTCTGAAAACATGCCTTGCCAGGTTCCGGTAAGTTCGTCAACATCATATTGTATTACCTGATAAGAAGCCGATCTGTCTTTTGCTGCCACATTGACAATAGCTCCTCTCATTTTTCCGGAGGTATTTTCTTTTACCTTGAAATTTATTCCCTTCGCATTCTGTTCAAATGACAACCATTCTTGAGCTTCTGCGGGTATGTCTATTGTATAATCGAAAGAACTTTGTAGTTTTATTGGCAGAGTAGCTGCTTTATTGTCGGTACGGAGCATCCATTCGTCTTTGCCGAAGATGAAAACAGCTCCGGATTGATTGATGTTGAATGCTTCTGTCTCTACTCCGTTACTGATTGTCAATAAAGCATTTCTACCGGAGTACCCGGTATTTTCTTTTACTTCGAATACCACTTCATTAGGATTTACTTCTTTCAGCACACACCAATCGACGTCAACATCTGCTGTTATATTCCCTGTTGACTGAAGTTGTATGTATCCTTTTCCGCCGGTAGCTTGGAAATTAGTATTTACAGCTTTGATTTCTAACTTGGATTCGCTGCTTTCCGTATCGTTGCATCCCGCTATTGCTACGATGCAAAGTACAAATAAGAATATATTAAAAAGCTTTCTCATAATCGTATTAATTACTTTCGTTTTCTTTTACCATTAAGATTGAGTTATACCAGCTCCAGTAACCCATTAGTCCGGAGGTTGAATATTCATCAGATGAATAAGCCCAGATTATTAATGATGTAATTTCCTGGCTTGCTTTATCCGCAAAGTAAAAAGTGAAAGGGTTGCTGTTTGTCGTCACATTTATCAATCCGTTGCGTAGGCGTGATGGCAGACTTAATTCTGTGTGGGCATAGCCTTCCACACCTGCCGCGCACGCAAAGTAATAAGACGATGAAGAAGTCGAACTTATACTTTGTGAATCTAAAACTAGTTTTCCGCTGGCTTTGTCATACTGGAGGGTGAAGTTGAATCCGCCAATACTTTTCAGTGTATAACTTTCTCCTCTGACTTTAGGAGAGATGGTTACAGATTGCGAAGTTGGCCCTTCGTCATAATCGTCAATCGTTGCAGTGTAGGTACCGATATAGTCTTCATATTGTAGATAGTTTTCGGGATAATATTCTTTAAGTACGATGTCAGTTGCTCCTGCGTCGGTACAAACAAATAGTCTGGACTTTCTATCCCATTTGAAGTTTTGGACTTCAAGTCCGTTGACATTGTACGGGGATTGTAACTTTAATCCTTTTTCTGTGTAGATATAGGGTAAACTTCTTGCACTACTATAATCGGCGCTGTAAGCGGAGAATGTAGCCATTGTGCCATTGTTGCGTATAAAGTAATTCAGTACTTGTCCGCCTTTCTCCATGCGGTATGTATTTAGAAAAGCATCTTTCTCAATGTTAATGATATCTTCAATCTGAATACGCCATGGTATATCTTTGGGCATAGGCGTCATCTCCATTATGTTTTTGTGTTTTTTTCCTTGCAGAATTACTTTGTCGGGAGTTGCGCTCATTATAATAAACTCGTAATCCCCTCCTAGGTTCATGTTCAGGCCTAAAGGACCTGAAAACATATGGATTAGTGGGTTGTATGAATCGAAAGTGAGCATTGTGCTTTGTTCCGATTTTACTTGATACAGAGAGGTTATTATAGTTCCCGGTTTATAGCTTTCTGCGCCTGTTTCCGAAGCCATTTCTACCTGCTTCCCGTCAAATTTCATTAGTAAAGTGACTGCACCTGCAGAATAGTTGCTTCCTATGTAATATTCCAGTTTCCAGCCGTTCGGCACATCTTTAAGAATCTCCTGGCATTTGATTACATCGGCTGTGGCTCTATTGGCAGATGATTCGTCGAATATTTCTTCTTCGGAGAAAAGACAAGATTGCAAAACAATGCAGGCCAATGCCAGAAGTGTGTATATGGATAGATATTTCTTCATAATTTTCATATTTTATTCAATAATACTTAAGTCTACATAGCCGTTTGCTATGTCATCTTGGCGTCGTAGAACAATCTCGCGTAATTCGTCCAGATTGATTCCCCAGGTTTGTTCCATATAACTATAGACTATTTCGAATTTCTGCTTTATGAGTGTACGGCCGTTTTCACCGGCATTTTGCAGCATGTTATTCCAGTAGTCTTTGGTATTTGTGACATACACTGCGATGTTCTCCACAAAATCTTCACGTGATTCACTCATTGCATAAGGAGTGACAAATCCTTGTTGCCATGCATTGCGGTCGGCTCCCACCATATACCAGTCGCTACCGATGTAGGCATTTTCCGTAATACGGTCAAAGGCCGGATCATAGTTTTTAGTTTGATGCAGAATATGTGCGAACTCATGGTGCATTGTCTGGAAATAGTAGTCGTTTAACAGGTTAATATCTATTTGGTCGGGATTGATGTCATTTACATTGTATAATGTAATTTTCATGCCGCCTTCAGCTGTTCCTAATACCATAGTTCCATTGTCTTCATAGGCGGGGGAACCGATAAAGTGGATTGTCTTAGGAATATATTGGCGTAAGAAGTTCGGATTGCCTGTTGCTTCATCGTATGCTTCCAGCCACACATGTTTGATAATTTTAGCCAGTACCACAGACTTTTTGTATTCGGCAGGCGCTAATACGTGTGTCATATCGCTCTCGTTATCTTCCATGCGATATTTTAATGCAATGTTGTATGGATGGGTATAATTGCCTAATATCCACTTGTCGAATGGGTTGCGATCTACTTCTTCTGTGGAGAAAATGCTGTTTGCTTTGTCTACGTCTTCGTCATTGTTGCAAGCACCCAGTCCGCAAGTCAATGTTATGATTAAACTGTATATGATGTATTTCTTCATATTTTTTTCCTCCTAAAGTTATTTAGTCATTTCTTGGATTTGGTTGCATACCTGCCGTAATGACACTGGCCGGTAGCTGAATTGCACGTCTAGGGTCATTCGTGTCCATCTTGTCGGTGATATTCACCAAAGTATAACCTTCATAATAGCGGCGGTAGATTATAATGCCATAGCGTTTTATATCTTGCCATCTAAGCCCCTCTTCTAAGGTTAGCAGACGTCTTGCATGTAGAATACAATGTATTAGATTCTCCTGCATTCCTTTTTCTACTACAAAATCCGGATGCAATTCCTTTTTTACTGTCGGAGCTTCCGGTGTGTAATATTTTAGTCGGGCATAAAAATCATTGATTGTCTCCTTGGTCAAAGTTTGGGTGTTTTTTGTAAAGGCTTTCTGCCAGGCATCTATATCAGCGGCAGCTTCGTCATAACGTTTTAGTAACGTGTAGGCTTCAGCTCGGCAAAGCAATGCTTCGTCGGTGGTAAAAGCAGGATACAGCATGTAGCCGATCCAACTGTTGCCCGACGTGAATTGCTGATAGATAACTAAGCGGCGGAATCCGTTCTTTATAGAGCCACCGGGTGAAAATGGGATCTGATGATAACTTGACTGATCTCCCCATGGACCTTCGGATTTACAACTTTCCGAAGCAGTAATATTGTTCATGCAATACCTTTCGCAGTTGGCATAACCCGGATCGGAAACCAATGGCCAATATGAAGCTGCTGATATTACCATTAGATTGGCACGGTTATCTGCATCAACATAAGCGTTCGGCTGTATATTCTTGTTGGGAGATAAAGCTCCTAATGCAGCCCAGTCACGTAAATATTGGGACGCATTATTACCGAGTACTATATTGGCATAATTGATAACTTTCTGACAGTTGGAAAAATCCGGTTGTGTATAATATAGATAAAAGCGGGCTGCAAATGCATAAGCAGCCTTCTTATTAAAATGATATTTTACCCGTAAGTAAATATTGTCATCAATTAAAGGTAGCCCTTCTTCTAAATCGGCTGCAATATTTTTGTATACTTCAGCAACTGTTCCGCGTGAGTATTGTGGATTTACAGATGTTTCCGGTTCTTTTATGTAAGGTATACCCAAGTCTTTGTCCCCATTTGTACCATACGCTTTGCAGAATGTGGTAGCTAATACAAAATGATTGTATGCACGGCATATCAAAGCTTCGCCTTTTTGGGCTGATAATGATTGAGGATTTCCCATCTGCTCAATAGCTGCCAAGGCTTGGTTGGCTGATGCAATCGAGTTATAACAGTCATTCCATAAAGCATGAGGAGAGTCCTGATTTTCTTCAGTCGTTTGTTGCCAACGGTACAAATGTTCGTTTAATCGGAAAAGGTAGCTGTATGCTCTGCTATTTTCATCGATATTGTCACTGTAAAATTCTCCTATATGGCAGTTGGTAGTCATAGGATATGCAGATACCAGAACTTTAGTAATACTTTCTTCAGTAGTCAATTCGGTTCGGTTATCCGGCATTTCATCTAAAAAGTCACTACAGGAAGTTGTTCCCAAGCATAGAGCTGAAATGAGTGTTGTATATAAGACGTTTCTGTATTTCATCATTTTTATAATTATCTGAATGGTTAAAATCCTAATCTAAGAGTCAATGTAAACTGACGAGGTACAGGGGAGGCTACTCCACCGGTATTGAAGAATTCCGGATCCTGTCCATTGAGTTTTTTATCTGCATAAATCAGGAATAAATTGGTAGCCTGAAGTTTCAAAGATAAATTAGATATCTTTGCTGGTGCAATCCATGATTGGGGGAAGTCATAGGACAAGGATATCTCTTTCATACGGATAAAGTCTCCCTTGGCAATTCGTTCTGTAGAATAATTGTAGGCATTATATGCATACATTAAATCTTTATTATCTTCATATTGGCGTTTCGAGATAATAGCGGGGATATTCGTGCGTTTCTCATCACCCGGTACTGTCCAGCGATTCTTGAATTCGCGTGGCATAGAAGATAAGTCACTGTATTGATAGCTGAAACATGGATTCAAACGTACTACATTACCAAATGAATAGGTGATGAATACATTCAGTTTGAATGCTTTATAAGTGAAAATATTACCAAAACTTCCTGTTATGGTAGGATCAGTAGGACCTTCATATTTTAGGTAGTCTATGTTGTCACGTGTCTGAAAATCAATATCGGTACTGGTTATTTTTCCATTGATATTATACATCGGGATACCATTTGAATTTAGGCCGACAAATGGAATGGAAAACAAACCACGTACCGGGTAACCCTGACGGGCAAAACCGTAACCTGAAACTAAATCCATTACGCTGGAACGGGCATTCAGTTCTGTAACTTCATTTTTTGCTTTGGAAAAGATGAAGTCTGTATGCCATGAAAAGTCTTTCGACTGGATATTCTTACTTGAAATGGTGAACTCGATACCATGTGATTTCATGGAAGCTATATTGGCATATTTGTAGATAGAACCGCCTACTCCTTGTGTCGGGGTAATACCAATCAGGTCATAGTTGTTGCGTTTATACCAGTCGATCGAAAAATTGATCCGGTTGTCTAAGAATCCCATGTCGGCACCGATGTTCAACTCATGCTTTTTTTCGTAGGTTAATTCACTGTTTTCAGGATCAGATACATAAAGTCCTGTTTCCTGTCCGCTGGTGAAAGGACGAAATGGTGAATAACTAGTAATTATGGCATGTGAGTTGGTCACATATTCCGGTCCTCTATCGGCTGTTAAAGAGTAGGATGCTTTGAATGTTAAGTGTGACAGTACAGAGCTGAATGTCTTGAAGAAATTTTCTTCATGTACATTCCATGCTCCTGACATATTCCATGTAGGAAGCCAGCGGGAAGAACGGCTTTTTCCCATGCGATTGGTGCCTTCATAGCGGAATGTTCCGTTTACTGTATAACGTCCATCATAAGAATAAGTTGCGTTGGCAAAGCCTGCTACACTTCTTGTTGTTGTATGGTTTAATCCATAATAGCTTTCACCGGATTCAATGCCCTTCTTGAAGAATTCATATACATACGATGGTATTTCACCCATTGTATATTGCATTCCCCATCCTTGAAAATAATTTTGCATACGTTTCAAATCATTTACTTCCATACCGGCGAAAAGATTGGTTATATGCTTTTCTGCAAATAAATGATTCCAGGATGCTGTGGCACGGAAGTCTACCCCCAACATACGATAGTCCTTACGCTGGTAAATACCTCCTTCCGGTAGTATACTGATAGGCAAAGCATACGGATTATCCGGATTGGTATACAATAAGTTGTTTTCGTCACGAATGGTAGCGTCGTCCATTCCTGTGCGATAAGCGGTTGCCTGATTCGAGTGATCTTTGATATTGTGTTCT
This sequence comes from Bacteroides sp. 1001302B_160321_D4, assembly GCF_015667765.1. Taxonomy (NCBI): domain Bacteria; kingdom Pseudomonadati; phylum Bacteroidota; class Bacteroidia; order Bacteroidales; family Bacteroidaceae; genus Bacteroides; species Bacteroides sp. 1001302B_160321_D4. The sequence goes on from NZ_JADPLO010000002.1 coordinate 17,193, forward strand.
TGTGAAGAAGCCTGATATCTGACTGCTCCTAATGCACTTAGCTCTAACTCCGGAAGTGCTTTCCATTTTATTTCTCCTTGAAACTTAACATCAGCTACATTCAAATCCATATAATTGTTATCCAATTCATGGAGGATATTGAACGGTGCATAGTTGGCTGTATAGTCAACTGTTGGATCTAGTGCACGTGATGTATTTAGTGCATACGAATAGGGATTGATGTCAAACTGACGGGTAACTTCTCCACTTGCTGCATTAACCTCTGAACTTAGTGTCCCGGGGGCTTTCTGTTTACGGTAGGAAGCACTGGAGATCAGGTTTATAGATAAATTCTTATATATATTATATGTTGTATTTAAATTAGCAGTATAACGTTTTACTTCGCTTTGTTTATACCATCCCGGATCTGACATCGCACTTAATGAAGCATAGAATGAAGACTTTTCAGTTCCGGAAGTGATACTGACCGAATGGTTTTGTGTAACGTTGTTGGAAAATAAGGTATTGAACCAGTCGGTATTTCTCATTTCCGCTTCGCGCAGGTAAGCATTACGTGCTTCCGGCGTGTTGGCAAGTCCGAATTGTCCTGTAGCCGGGTTATATTGATTGATTAATTGATACATACGTCCATATACACCACTATCTTTGGCACGGTAAGTATCGCTGTTATTAAGCCATCCTTTCTGCTCCATCTCTTTGTAGATTCCCATTTGTTCCTGCGAATTCATAATGTTGAATTCTTTATAACTGGGAATCATACGGGTTGTAAATTCACCGGTATAGCTCATTTTGCTAACGCCGGCTTTTCCCTTCTTGGTTGTTACTACAATAACCCCTGCCATGGCTCGTGCGCCATAGATAGAGGTTGCTGATCCGTCTTTCAATATTTGAAAGCTCTCGATATCATCTGAATTCAACCCGGCAATGGCTGAACTGATTAGCGTCTCTGCATCTCCTGAAGATAAGTCATCCGGACCTACGTCAATAGCATCCTCCATGATGACTCCATCTACTACCCATAATGGCTTTGAACTACCGAAAATAGATGTGGCACCGCGTACCCGGATTTTCGGGGCAGTACCAAACGTGCCGGAAACATTTTGTACAGATACGCCTGCGGCGCGTCCTTCAAGTCCACGGCTGATATCAGGCAAACCATCTAGTTTCACTTCATCTGCGGACAATTGTTTGGTTGCTCCTGTAAACAGGCGTTTATCCATTTTTTGCATACCTGTTACTACTACTTCTGATAAAGTTTGTACATCAGGCATTAATGTAACATTCATAGTTGGGGTAGGAGTCAGATCTTGTGGCTTCATTCCTATATAAGAAAATTGTAACAGGGATTTATTGGATACATTTTCTATCGAAAACTTTCCGTCTATGTCTGTTAATACACCGGACTTGCTTCCCTTGATGACAACAGTTGCACCGATGAGAGGCTGTCCGTCATCACCGGAAATTACCACTCCTTTTACATTGAATACTTTCGCTTGTTTGGAAGGACCTTTGGAAGTAATTGTGATAAATTGATCTTCAATATGGTATTCTAGTGGCTTATTGGCTAAGATAATATCGAGAGTCTGCTCTATACTCTTATCTTTGACAGAGCCGGAAACGGTGAATTTCTTGACATCGTCATACGTAAATAGGATTTTGTAGCCGGAGAGTTTTTCCAGACGTTTAAGTACGGATGGCAATCGTTCGTTGCTAATCTCAATCGTGATTTTCTTTTGTGATTGCGTTTGAGCATTAACTTGGTAAGGCTGGAAGCACAATACGCATAGAAAACACACAATAAATAAGTTCCAATTATTTCTCATACGTTTGTTTTTAATAACACTATTTGGATATGTTTATATAACTAATGCGTATGAGAAAAGAAAATGGATACCCCTTTTGCGATTTATTTTTTAATAAAAGTGATATTTTATTGTTTATTGCATAGATTTGTTATACTTATGCAATAAAAACCTAGTCTATGGTAAGCGTATTGCCTTGCAAGGTGACAGTGACTTTTTTCATTCTGTTAAGCAATGAGATTGTGTGCTCTAAATCTTTAGTGCGATCGGATATGAAGTGCATTTTATACGTCATTGCTCCTTTGTTTCTGAATTCTATGTTTACATTGTACCAGCGTCCTAAGTTTTGCATAATATCTTTCAATGTAATATTGTCAAAATAGAAATAGCCGTCTTTCCAATAGACGTAAGAGTCTAAGTCTACTTCTGTTAGAACGAAATTTCCATCAGATTGCAGGTGTGCGTCTTCTCCCGGATATAGTCGGGTATATGATCCTCCTTTTGTGTTACTTACTTCTACTTTCCCGTTAATAAGTACTACATGAGTATCTTCGGGAGTATAGCTACGTATATTGAATTCCGTGCCGAGAACGCGGGTTTGGACTGTCTTGGTTTTTACAATAAAGGGATGCTTGGCGTCTTTGGCCACCTTGAAATAAGCTTCGCCTTCTAAAGTAACGATACGCTCGTTGCCAATAAAGGCTGTAGGGTAAACAAAATTACTATTAGCATTCAGCCAGACTTCTGTGCCGTCACATAATACCACTTTGAAACTTTCACCTCGTGGTACGGTAAGTACATGTGTCTGTGTAGTTGTTGAGATGACTTGCCTATAATCCAGCTCTTTTTTTTCAGACTTTGCGATGGCGGTTTTAGGCAGGACTTGATTGTTTGACTGCGGTTCGTCTAACACAATTTTTTCTCCGTCATCTTTTTGCAAAACAATATGTTGGGGAGTAGTATCAGCAGTGAATACAGTGATTGGTTCGAGTGCAGGGGTTGTCAGGCTATTAATTAAATAGTAACTCCCGAATAGAACGGTAATCATGGCGGCTATTCCGATAGTTATCTTCCAGAGATTGGAACGCATTCGTGTCGAATGTTGTTTTTTCTTGAATCGCTCCAATTCCATTTCTACATTAGGAAGTTCTATTCCTCCTTTTTGTTGTAGGAAAAGACTACTATCCATGATGTCGCGACAAGCTTGCAGGACTTCTTTATCTTTAAGCATCTCCTGCAGCTGTTCGTCGTTTATCTCTGAAGAACTCTCCATGATGTCGAGCGCCTTCTCTACAGATTCATCTGTATTATTTATATTGTCAATATCTTTATTCATCACTGTTTGACTGTATCATACTTATTTATATTACGTTTAATCATAAAATAAAGATACCTGATTTATGATTTTTTTGCACATTCTTCACGTATCACCTGTAATGCTTTCACAATATGCTTCCTGACTGCACTGACACTGATATTTAATTCTTCTGCTACTTCCTGATATTTCTTGCGCTGAATATAACATTCTTCTAAAATATGCCTGGTATGTGGAGTCAGTTTTTCCATTGCCTTGCTGATATGCATCATTCTTTCATCTTGCTCCAGATATTCCGTTTCAACATAACTTTTGGTCAGTTCGGAATAGATTTGTACATACTGTTCATGTGTATTCTGATGTCGCAGGAAGTCAATGCTTTTGTTGCGAACGTAAATGTATAGATAAGATTTAGCCGTGGCTTTATCTATTTTTGCATAATTGGCCCAAATAAATTCGAAGGCGTCGCTTACGATATCCTTGCTAGCCTCCATATTATTAATCAGGTGAAATGCATAATAATAAAGTTGAGGATAGTACTCTTTAAAAAGAAAATCAAAATCGGCCTTATCTTCCACGTGCTTTAAAAGTGTTGAATAGTAAATAAATCGCGTTGCAAATAAACAAATAATAATTGAGAAAAGCAAAATGGCTTTTATTTTATATTTATCGTATCTTTGTGGCATCATATTTTTTCAATTAATATTCATGTAGGACCTGAAAAGTAATAATGGAGAGTATTTTAATTACAGGCGCGAGTGGTTTTATCGGCAGTTTCATCGTGGAGGAAGCGTTGAAGCGAAAGTTTGGTGTGTGGGCCGGGATTCGTTCTACGAGTAGCAAGCGGTATTTGAAAAACCGGAAAATCCACTTTCTGGAACTGGATTTTGCGCACCCTAATGAACTTCGTGCCCAACTCTCCGGGCATAAAGGCACTTACAACAAATTTGATTATATCATTCATTGTGCCGGTGTTACAAAGTGCCCCGACAAGCACTCTTTTGACTATGTAAATTATCTTCAGACCAAATATTTTATCGATACGTTGAAGGAGCTGAATATGGTTCCGAAACAGTTTATCTATATCAGTACATTGAGTGTGTTCGGACCTGTACGTGAGAAGGACTATACTCCGATAAAAGCGGACGACCCTGCGGTACCCAATACTGCTTATGGATTGAGTAAACTGAAAGCGGAGTTGTATATTCAGAGTATGCCCGGTTTCCCTTATGTCATTTATCGTCCTACAGGAGTCTATGGACCTCGTGAAGCTGATTACTATCTGATGGCAAAGTCTATCCAGAAACACGTTGATTTTTCGGTCGGTTTCCGTCGTCAGGATTTGACTTTTGTGTATGTAAAAGACATTGTGCAGGCTATTTTCCTAGGAATAGAGAAAAAAGTAGTTCGTAAGGCGTATTTCTTGACAGACGGGAAAGTTTATAAAAGCCGTGCCTTTTCGGATCTGATACAAAAAGAATTGGGTAATCCGTTTGTTCTTCACTTGAAATGTCCATTAATTGTGCTAAAAGTTATATCTTTGTTCGCTGAATTCATTGCTACACGTTCCGGGAGGAGCAGTACCCTGAATTCGGATAAATATAAGATAATGAAACAACGCAACTGGCAATGCGATATAACCCCGGTAATGGATGAACTGGGGTATGTGCCCGAATATGATTTGGAAAAGGGAGTTCGGGAAACCATTGCCTGGTATAAAAATGAAGGATGGCTTTAGACTTATTTAAGCGCATAGAAACCCGGAAAGGGTTGTTTGCTGTGGAAAAGATTACATTGATTTATAATCTGTTGACTTCCATATTGATTCTGTTCCTGTTTCAGCGGATGGATCATCCATGGCACATGTTGCTGGATAGGGCTATGATCGCGGCAATGACTTTTTTATTGATGTATCTTTATCGTCTTGCTCCCTGTAAATTTTCGGCGTTTGTGCGTATTGTTATTCAGATGAGTCTGCTGTCTTACTGGTATCCGGATACTTTCGAGTTCAATCGTTTCTTTCCGAATTTAGATCATGTATTTGCAACTGCCGAACAGTTTATTTTCAATGGTCAGCCTGCTATTTGGTTCTGCCATACGTTTCCACATCTTATAGTCAGCGAGGCATTCAATATGGGATATTTCTTTTATTATCCGATGATGCTGATTGTGGCTCTATTCTATTTCATTTATAAATTTGAGTGGTTCGAGAAGATGTCTTTTGTGCTTGTCACTTCTTTCTTTATTTACTATCTGATTTATATATTCGTTCCTGTTGCAGGCCCTCAATTCTATTTTCCTGCCATTGGTATTGATAATGTATCTAAAGGTATTTTCCCTGCTATTGGTGATTATTTCAATTATAATCAGGAGTTGCTTCCCGGACCGGGCTATCAGCACGGATTTTTTTATAGTTTGGTGGAAGGCTCGCAGCAAGTGGGTGAACGCCCTACGGCGGCATTCCCCAGTTCGCATGTAGGCATTTCTACTATTCTGATGATTATGGCTTGGCGTGGCAGCAAGAAGTTGTTTGCCTGTCTTATACCTTTCTATATGTTGCTCTGTGGGGCTACCGTATATATTCAGGCGCATTATGTGATTGATGCCATTGTTGGTTTTTTCTCTGCATTCCTATTGTATGTAGTCGTAACCTGGATGTTTAAAAAGTGGTTTGCGCAGCCGATGTTTAAATAGAAACCAAAGACCTTGACGTTTTAATTAGATCATGTTATTCTTCAGGAACAAGTACAAGTTCCTGAAGAATAGATATAATAGGTGTTGATTTAAATTTCCGGATTTTCTTTGCGTTGGGAAGTGATTTCATCAAATATCTGGAAAAGCTCTTCTTTTGTTTCTGCTCGTAACATCGCAATACGTGTGTTGCGGAAGTTAGGGATTCCCTTGAATAGAGGGCTTGCGGCCAGATGACGGCGTACATGCAAAATACCTCTACGCTCATCGAGCAGATTAACGCTGTCTACCACTTCCTGACGAAGTACTTCCATACACCATTCAAAACTAAGTGGAGGTAATTCTTCACCTGTCTCTAAATAGTGTTTTACTTCCTTGAATATCCATGGACGACCGAAGCTGGCGCGACCGATCATTACAGCATCTACTCCATAACGGTCAAAACACTCCTTACAGCGTTGAGGATTGGTCACGTCTCCATTACCGATAATGGGAATATGCATTCTCGGATTATTCTTCACTTCGCCTATCAGTGTCCAATCCGCCTCTCCGGTATACATTTGTGCGCGGGTACGGCCATGTATAGTCAATGCGGCTATGCCACAATCTTGCAATTGTTCCGCTAATTCTATAATTACTTTATTGTTTGCATCCCATCCCAAACGAGTCTTCACTGTTACGGGTATTTTCATCGCATCTACGACAGCACGGGTGATCTCCAGCATCTTGGGGATATTTTGTAGCATACCTGCTCCAGCACCTTTTCCAGCTACTCTTTTCACGGGACATCCGAAGTTAATATCCAGAATGTCAGGTTGTGCCTGCTCTACAATCTTGGCAGCTTCCACCATTGTCTCTGTATCTTTCCCGTATATCTGGATGGCGACAGGACGTTCTGCATCGCTGATACTTAGTTTCTGCGCAGTCTTGCTGACAGCGCGTATTAGTGCGTCACTCGATACAAATTCGGTGTACACCATATCTGCTCCGAATTTCTTGCACATCAGGCGGAAAGCCGGATCGGTTACATCCTCCATCGGGGCAAGTAAGATGGGGTGTTTTCCTAAATCTATATGGGCTATTTTCATATATGAATCTGCTATTTACTGTTTATGATTGAAGTAACTTCTTGTTTTCGCTGCAAAAATACGGAAAAAAGCCTACCTTTGTACGCATTCATTTGCTTAACTGATACAAATAAGTATATATTCTATGAGTCTTAGTTTGAAAGATTTTGAAATAATGGCTCCTGTGGGTTCGCGCGAATCTCTTGCTGCGGCCATTCAGGCAGGTGCCGATTCTATCTATTTCGGTATAGAAAACCTGAATATGCGTGCCCGTTCGGCTAATACATTCACAATTGATGATTTGCGGGAAATAGCCCGTACGTGTGATGAGCACGGGATGAAGAGCTACCTGACGGTCAATACGATTATCTATGATAAAGATATCCCTCTGATGCATACCATTGTCGATGCGGCCAAGGAAGCAGGAATTTCTGCGGTAATTGCAGCTGATGTGGCAGTGATGAATTATGCCCGTCAGATAGGGCAGGAGGTGCATCTTTCCACCCAGTTGAATATCTCCAATGCGAAGGCTTTGAAATTCTACGCGCAATTTGCAGATGTGGTAGTATTGGCCCGTGAGTTGAATCTGGAACAGGTGGCCGAGATTTATCGTCAGATACAGGAAGAACATATTTGTGGTCCGAGCGGCGAACAACTTCGTATCGAAATGTTCTGCCACGGCGCGCTTTGTATGGCAGTATCGGGTAAATGCTATCTCTCTTTACATGAGATGAATCATTCGGCCAATCGCGGTGCTTGTATGCAGGTATGTCGTCGTTCTTACACGGTTCGTGATAAGGAAACGGATGTGGAACTGGATATTGATAACGAATATATCATGTCACCGAAAGACTTGAAGACCATCCATTTTATGAATAAAATGTTGGATGCCGGTGTACGTGTATTCAAGATTGAAGGCCGTGCCCGTGGACCTGAATATGTACGTACGGTGGTTGAATGTTACAAAGAAGCTATCAAGGCTTATTTGGATGGAACATTCACCGATGAAAAGATTGCGGCTTGGGATGAACGCCTGAAAACCGTATTCAACCGTGGCTTCTGGGATGGATATTACTTGGGACAGCGTTTGGGCGAATGGACCAGGAATTATGGTTCGGCAGCTACGGAACGTAAGATTTATGTAGGTAAAGGTATCAAATACTTCTCTAATATCGGAGTTTCCGAATTCCTGGTAGAAGCGGCTGAAGTAAGTGTAGGCGATAAGCTTCTCATTACAGGGCCGACTACCGGTGCCCTATTTATGACTTTGGAAGAAGCTCGTGTTGACTTGGAATCTGTGCAAACAGTGAAGAAGGGACAGCATTTCTCCATGAAATCGGATAAGATACGTCCCAGTGACAAGCTGTATAAACTGGTATCGACCGAAGAATTGAGGAAGTTCAAAGGACTCGACATTGAGCAAAAAAGAGGCTAACTGTTATTTCTCAACTTTTAATTCTCAATTTAAATGAACTATATCTATGAATTGGAAATGAAGGTTCGCGATTACGAATGTGACCTTCAAGGTATTGTCAATAATGCCAATTATCAGCACTATCTGGAACATACCCGTCACGAGTTTCTGACTTCGGTGGGTATCAGTTTTGCTGCACTTCATGAGCAGGGAGTTGATCCGGTAGTGGCACGTATTAGTATGGCATTCAAGACTCCATTGAAAAGCGGAGATGAGTTTGTCTCGAAACTATATATGAAAAAGGAAGGTATCAAATATGTGTTTTATCAGGATATCTTCCGTAAGAATGATAATAAAGTAGTAGTGAAATCCACTGTTGAGACGGTATGTGTGGTAAACGGACGTTTAAGTGACAGCGAATTGTTCGATAATGTCTTTGCGCCTTACCTGAAATGAACAGCTCCGAAGAAGAACAAATTTATAGTATTGCTCTGACAATGGTGCCCGGTATCGGGCACATAGGAGCAAAACATTTGATAGATGGAATGGGTAATGCCGTTGATGTCTTCCGTTTGCGCAAAGAAATACCGGAACGTATTCCAGAAGTAAGTCAACGGGTGATAGAGGCATTGGATTGTCCACAAGCTGTGCTCCGCGCCGAACAAGAATATGAATTTATCCGGAAGAATCGGATCTCTTGTCTGTCTTTTCATGATGAGGCTTATCCTTCCCGTTTGCGGGAATGTGAAGATGCCCCTATTGTTCTTTTCTTTAAAGGAAATACCGATCTAAATTCCCTTCATATCCTGAATATGGTAGGAACCCGTAATGCTACTGATTATGGGACACAAATCTGCGCCTCTTTTCTGCGGGATCTGAAAGCACTTTGTCCTGAAGTGCTTGTAGTCAGCGGTCTTGCTTATGGAATCGATATTCATGCGCATCGTGAAGCTTTGGCCAATGAATTACCTACAGTAGGTGTTTTAGCTCATGGGCTGGATCGTATTTATCCTCATGTCCACCGGAAAACAGCTGTTGACATGCTTGAAAAAGGGGGATTACTGACCGAATTTCTGTCCGGCACCAATCCCGACCGGCATAACTTTGTCAGCCGTAACCGTATTGTCGCCGGTGTGTGTGATGCTACAATTGTCATTGAATCAGCAGAGAAAGGCGGTTCACTGATTACAGCCGAACTTGCCGAAGGTTATCATCGCGACTGTTTCGCTTTCCCCGGTCGCGTGAATGATGAATATTCAAAAGGATGCAACCTGTTAATCAGAGAAAACAGAGCTTCTTTGTTATTATCAGCCGAAGATTTTGTGAAGGCTATGGGCTGGGAGGTTAGTGCTCATTCGGCAAAAGTGGCAAATGTGCAGCGTAGTCTTTTTCTTGATTTGTCTGAAGAGGAGCAAAAGGTTATTGAAATTCTTGAGAAACGAGGCGATTTACAGATTAATACATTAGTAGTTGAAGCGGATATTCCCGTGCAGAAAATGAATACGATTCTTTTCGAGCTTGAAATGAAAGGTGTAGTTCGTGTGTTGGTAGGGGGAATGTACCAGTTATTATAGTAATTTCCTGATAATTTGTATACTTTATATTGTGGAGAAACAGAAACCTTTTCGTATTTTTGGCAAAATTTCGAAGGTACAATGAGCATGGCAAAAAAGACAAAAGCAGATAAAAAGACGAAAAGCACAGTGAATAAAGTTTCTTATCATTATCGACCGGACAATATGACTTTGCAAGACTGGCAGATTGCTTTGCGGAGGCAGGCGGCAATGAAAGAGAAGTTTGTAATATTTGAGAGAGACAAAAAAGAATATCCCGGTTATTATACGGTGATAAATCCTACATCCGGCAATGAATATAATGTGGTATATAGAGGACATCAGAGTCCTTGGAATTATTGTTCGTGTATGGATTTTAAGGCAAGCCAATTGGGTACTTGCAAACATTTGGAAGGAGTCAAACTATGGATTAGAGAGAAAAGACGTAAAGTTTGCCGTGTCACGCCACCGTATTCTTCCGTATACCTGTCTTATCAGGGAGAGCGTAAAGTTTGCTTGCGAATCGGTACGGACAATGAGGAGGAGTTCCGCAAACTGGCAAGTCCTTATTTTACTCCCGACGGAGTGATGCGCCCTGCCGCCATTGACTCGATAACTGAATTCTTGAGGGCTGCTACCCGCCTGAATAACACATTCCGTTGGTATCCCGACGCACTGGGATTTATACTTGAACAGCGTGATTTGCGGCGGCGGTCGCAATTGCTACCGGACTATGCTTCGGACACAGCATTGGACACATTGCTGAAAACAAAACTTTACCCTTATCAGAAAGAAGGAATCCGTTTTGCTTTTCGTGCCGGAAAATCTATCATCGCGGATGAAATGGGACTGGGCAAAACTATCCAGGCTATTGGAACGGCTGAACTGATGAGGAAGCATCAGTTTATATCTTCCGCTCTGATTATATGCCCTACATCATTGAAATATCAATGGAAAAAGGAAATAGAGCGTTTTACCGATGCCAAGGCTATTGTGGTAGAAGGAAATCACCTGACCAGGAAAGTGCTATATGGAGCGGAAGAATTTTATAAGATAGTGTCTTACAACAGTGTGTGCAATGATATTAAAATCTTGAAGTCTCTTCATACTGATTTCCTTATCATGGATGAAGTGCAGCGTCTGAAGAACTGGAATACTCAAATATCCAAAGCAGCCCGTCATATTGAGTCGGATTATTCGGTTATTTTATCCGGTACTCCATTGGAGAATAAGTTGGAGGAACTTTATTCCATCATGCAGTTTGTCGACCAGTTTTGTTTGGGACCTTATTATCAGTTTCTTGACCAGACTGTTGTCCGGTCGGATACGGGTAAGGTGGTTTCTTACAAGAATCTGAATGCCATTGGCGAGCAGATGAAGAACGTACTGATTCGCCGCCGGAAAAAAGATGTAGCTCTCCAGTTGCCCGGGCGGATGGATAAAGTTCTGTTTGTGCCGATGACTGAGCAACAGAGGAATATGCATGATGAATATCAGTCTATCGTGTCGCAACTAGTATTCAAATGGACGAAAACCCGTTTCCTGAGTGAGAAAGACCGGAAGCGGCTATTGTTGATGCTTAGCCAGATGCGTATGCTTTGCGACAGCACTTATATTCTTGACCAGAAAACCCGTTATGATACGAAGGTGGAGGAAACGCTGAATATTCTCAGGAATGTCTTTGAGAGTGGAGATGAGAAGGTGGTTATTTTCAGCCAATGGGAGAGGATGACTCGTCTGATAGCGAAAGAACTGGACGTTTTAGGTGTCCGGTATGAGTATCTTCATGGGGGGATTCCTTCCGAAGCCCGTAAAAATCTGACGGATAACTTTACCGAACTGCCGGAAAGCCGTGTCTTTCTGTCAACTGATGCCGGAAGTACAGGGCTGAATCTGCAAGTTGCGTCTATACTTATCAATCTCGATTTGCCTTGGAATCCGGCCGTTCTCGAACAGCGTATTGCCCGTATTTATCGTATCGGTCAGAAAAAGAATATCCAGGTTATCAATCTTGTTGCCAGCCAGACTATTGAAGAGAGGATGTTGTCTACCCTCAACTTCAAAACTTCTCTTTTTGAGGGTATCCTTGATAATGGTGAAGATACCATCTTCTTGGAAAACAGCAAGTTCGACAAGATGATGGATAGTCTCAAGGTGGTGGCCGAACCGTCTGAAGAAGTGGACGGAGCGCATAATCGTATGGCGGGCTGCAGTATTGATTTGAATGATAATGAAGAGAAAGTTGTGGGGGAAACGGCTGTTTTGCAAACGACGGACACGGATTCATTGGCATTGCTTGAGGAAGAAACACCTGAAGAAGGAGTAACAGAGGTGAGTACGGAAAAGAAGTCTTCTGTATCTGCGGCAGATAATAATCCGGAGCAATTGCTTCAGCAGGGATTTTCTTTCCTTAGCGGACTGGCACGTACGCTTAGTTCGCCGGAAGCTACTCAGAGATTGGTTGATTCTATTGTAGAGGAAGATAAGGAGACAGGCCGGACTAGTATTCGGATACCTGTATCTGATAAAGAGAGTGTAGCGGGGATTCTGAATTTGTTCGGGAAACTGTTGGCGGCAGGGAATAAGACATAAAAAAAGGAGCAACGCCTTGCTCCAACCTTTGTTAACCTTAAATCTAATACTATGAAAAAAATCACATGACAAATATAAGCCTTCTTCTTGCCCTTTCCAAATAATTTTGTTGTATTTGTTTCTCTTTTGAATTCTTTTACGGATTTTCACTGTTAACGGGCACAATATGCTTCCATTCCCAGTGATGTTCGAGATTCTGTATAGCTTTATTGCTGAGTTTGCTTTAAATTTCTTCACATACCGGCATATCCATTCCCTTATACACCACCACAATCTTATGAAGTTGTGTGGCATCGACCGCATTCTTCACCGTCTCGGTTTCTGCATAGCGGTTAGCTTGTGTAATCCCTTCCAGACGCAGTTCTTCCACACGGCTTTCGGGGTCTTTATATTTGGCGTATTTCAGTTCTACAATGTAGCTGTGCTTCATGCCAGAATAGATATCCAGTAGCGGACAGAGGAAAATATCGACATATCCTGCCTGTGTATCCTGTTCGGAAATGGGACGGTAGAAGCGGTTCTGTGCCGTCATGGCAAGCGTAAAGCCGTGGACAAAAAGTTCACCTTTCTGTTTGTCGCGTTGGGAAGTGTAACGTTTCAGGCAGTCGGCAATATAACCGAAATAGGCTTTCCAGTTAGCGTGGTAGGCAAGGGTGCTGGCAGTTCGTTCTTCTCGTAACCGCTGAAACTGAGATCGGCTTCGTCATAAGTACTCAGCAGATAGGTGTAGATTTGTTCGCGGACTACCTGATTGGGGATGGTAAGTTTAGTCTTTCCTTCATACATACCACTGATAGTAAGCATGCCGAAATAATAGAGCAGGCTCACAAAGTTGTCGGGGTTGGTGATCCCTGGGTGCTTTGCCTCGTTGAATATAATTCTTGACGAAGTAGAGCACCATATTTGAGTTGTGCATGGTGGTTTCGCCATAACATTCTTCCGTAAAGCAGTAGTTGTCATACCAGGGTTTTATTATTTCTATCAATTCGTCCACCGTATCTTGTGGCAGATAGTCGGCATATATTTTGCAGAAGTTCTCAAAGGTGGTGCCACAATGCGCATCCAGCCTCTTTCGGTAGTTGTGCAGTTCACCGACTATTCCGGAGAAGTTGAGATACAGCACCAAATACCTGTTCCGGTCAGGGGGTAGGGTGTTTTCCGATGTAAAGGTCGTCAAACAGGGCATCGAACTTATTCTTGGCAAGTATATCATAATAATGTTGCAACATATTTACTGTAAGACTTTTGCCGAAACGGCACGGGCGAATAAAGAAGAAAAACTTGTCTGCCTCTTCTATCATGGGGATAAACCGGATTTTGTCCACATAGTAACAGTCGTCGCGGCGGATTACTGCGAAGTTCATCATGCCGTATGGGATACGTTTTCTGCGCGGTATTATATATTCTTCCATAATTTAGTTAGTTTTGTCTTAAAAGTGTCTTTAGAGTAGTAGTGATGCACAGAGAATCGATTTATGATCGGCAATCTGTGCATCTTTTATTGTATATATGTCAGTAAAGCATTTCTTTTTTAAACCATACTCCAAATACTGGATCTGCAAGAACTATCTCTTTTCCATTTGTCTCTATGAGCTCCTTTTGTAGTAATGCATTTTTTAAGCGGACAATATTGGCCGATGTTCCTAAATTGTATTTTGAAATGACTTCTTTGCTGCTGAATTTAGTGTGTATTCCATCAACAATTGCTTTTAGAAAATTCATTTGATAGGCAGAAAGGTTTTCTGTTTCACTTTGGAATAGAATATTGTTTTGGTCGAGTAGGTCTTCCAATGCATAAGAAAGTTGTTCTGTGGTTGCCGTATTAATGGTACGTATCCAAAGTAGCCAGGAAAGTTGCTGTACATAAGACGAATGGTTGTCTACAAGGCGGCAGATTTCTTCTGCAAGTTCGGGAGAAATGTGTTTTCCTGTATTTTCAAATCGTTTGCATATATATTCAATCCAGTATTTTGTTTCTATTTTTGCGAGATAGATAGCATCTCCAAATTTATAGAATGGTAAATTCTTCTTTTCAAAGAGTTCGTTCATTAAATGCTTTTTACTTCCGAAAAGACAATATGAGACATGTTGTTGTAATTGCCATACGCTACGTAGCTTTTTCTGAAACGTTTTGGAATCTTCGAAATCCGAAATTTGTTGGAACTCATCAATGCAAATGACTATCTGTATTCCTTTCTCTATTGCAATTTTTTCGGGTAACTGTAAGATGTCATTCTCCGTATTATTTTGCATGTTGTACTCGAATGATATAGAGAAATCGTTCATCGGATCTGCTCCGATAGAGATTTTGGGATTGATGTGTGAGAGGAATTGTTTAGTATTCTCTATCCATTCCTCCCATTTGGAAGAAGTTTGTTTTAAGATAGAAGTGGCAAAGAGACGATAAAACTCATTTTCGGTGCGACAGGAAAAAATGTCTATGTAGACCACTTTTCTCTTGCTATCTTGTGATAGCTGGGCTACTTTCTTAACTAGTGATGTTTTTCCCCATCTTCTAGGAGAAATAAGCACTGTATTTACACCATGTGCAAAGTTTAGGAGTAAACGTTGAGTCTCTTTTTCGCGATCTGTAAAGTTATCTCCGGAAGTGGCTACACCAAAAACAAACGGCTTTTCCATAACTATTCTTTATTATTCTTATTGGGCAAATATAGTGATTCTTTGAAATACTAACAAGTTTGTTACTAACAATGTTGTTACTAACAGACTTGTTAGTATTCTTAAAAGAATAAATGCGAACATAAAACAATTTGATTTGTTATTTATAGTAAATGGATCTATTTAGAGGTGGCCTTCTTTCATTATGATATTAAACATCTCTTTATATCTATTTTTTAAGGTGATTGTTTGACTATATGTCAGTTTAAACCTTTATATTTGTATATGTGAAGTTAACCGAAGAAAAAATCACTTATTATTGGCTATGATGAAAAAGGAAATTAAATTCAGTCTTGTTTATCGGGACATGTGGCAATCTTCCGGTAAATATCAACCTCGGGTTGATCAGCTTGTTCGTATCGCTCCTTTGATTATTGAGATGGGCTGTTTTGCCAGAGTTGAAACGAATGGCGGTGCTTTTGAGCAAGTGAATCTGTTGTACGGCGAAAATCCTAATAAGGCTGTCCGTGCTTTTACCGCACCTTTTAAAGAAGCGGGTATTCAAACGCATATGCTCGATCGCGGATTGAATGCGTTGCGCATGTATCCGGTTCCGGCAGATGTGCGTAAATTGATGTATAAAGTCAAGCATGCGCAAGGAGTGGACATCACACGCATTTTCTGTGGACTGAACGAAACAAGAAATATCATTCCTTCTATTAAATATGCTTTGGAAGCAGGTATGATTCCGCAGGCAACTCTTTGTATCACCTATTCTCCCGTACACACTGTTGAGTATTATGCCCGAATTGCCGATCAACTGATTGAGGCCGGTGCACCTGAAATATGCTTGAAGGATATGGCGGGTATCGGTCGTCCGGGTATGTTAGGAGAATTGGTCAGGACTATCAAGGAGAAACATCCGGATATATTGATTCAATATCATGGTCATAGCGGACCGGGATTGTCTATGGCTTCTATTCTTGAAGTTTGTGAGAATGGTGCGGATATCATTGATGTGGCTATGGAACCGATGTCCTGGGGCAAAGTGCATCCGGACGTAATCTCTGTGCAGGCTATGTTGAAAGATTTAGGCTTCCAGGTTCCCGACATAAATATGAAAGCATATATGAAAGCTCGTGCCATGACGCAAGAATTCATTGATGATTTTCTGGGTTATTTTATGGATCCTACCAATAAATACATGTCTTCACTTCTACTGAAGTGTGGTTTACCGGGTGGTATGATGGGTTCCATGATGGCAGACTTGAAAGGAGTGCATTCCGGTATCAATATGATATTAAGGAGTAAGAATGAGCCGGAACTTAGTCTGGATGATCTGCTTGTGATGCTTTTTGATGAAGTGGAATATGTATGGCCTAAGCTGGGGTATCCTCCTTTGGTGACTCCTTTCAGCCAGTATGTGAAGAATGTTGCATTAATGAATCTTATGCAGCAGGTAAAAGGGGAAGATCGCTGGACAATGATAGATAACCACACTTGGGATATGATTCTGGGTAAAAGTGGACGTCTTCCGGGTAAGCTCGCTCCAGAGATTATAGAGTTGGCGGAATCTAAAGGATATGAATTTGTCGATACCGACCCGCAGTTGAATTATCCGGATGCTTTGGATGAATATCGAAAGGAAATGGATGAAAATGGCTGGGAATATGGAGAGGATGACGAGGAACTTTTCGAACTGGCCATGCACGATCGCCAGTATCGTGATTATAAGTCCGGGGTTGCCAAAAAGCGTTTTGAGGAAGAGTTACAACATGCTAAAGATGCAGCAATGGCAAAGAACGGATATTCGGAAGAGGAAATTAAGAAATTGAAACGTGCCAAAGCAGACCCGGTCATTGCTCCTGATAACGGGCAGGTACTTTGGGAAGTTTCCGTAGAGGGACCATCCATTGCTCCATTCATCGGACGTAAATATCAGCATGATGAAGTCTTTTGTTATCTTTCTACCCCATGGGGAGAATATGAAAAGATTCTGACCGGATTTACCGGACGTGTGGTGGAAATATGTGCGCAACAAGGTACCAATGTACGTAAAGGAGATGTAATCGGTTATATTCTACGGAGTGATATCTTTGCGTAAGCCTTTTTATAAGAGTTAGGGGTATAAGCTACACCTAATAAAGAATTTTAGTAGGGTGTCTTAAAAGTGTTTTTAAAATAGTAGTGATGCACAGAAAATCGATAACTAATCGGTGATCTGTGCATTCTCATTATTGTTACCTTAATGTAATAATTCTATGAGTATGTTACTATACCAGTACTTTATTCTCTAAAAGTTCTATGCGTTTGCACAATATCTCGATAAACCGGCTGTTTGCCTTGATTAGTTCACGGAGATCCTCTGCAGCTTCGATGCGGACAGTGCTACAATCTTTCGCGACTCCGATATTTGTCCCGATTGTACCTGTGTTATTGACATACACATTTCCATCTATTTTATTAAATAGCTCCAATGCAGACATATTTAGCACTTCTGCTATTTTGTTCAGCCTTGTTAATGTGAGGTCGGTTTCACCATACTCAATCTTACAATAGGCACTTGTTGACAGGTTCAACTTTTCTCCCATTTGTTCTTGAGTAAGATTCTTTTCCATACGAAGCATTTGCAGCCGATGTCCTACTATCTTTTTTAAATCCGTTTCCATGTATATTGTTGTTGGGAAGCAATTTTTATTCGACAAATGTAACAATTTTAGCGGATATAACAAATGCTATTTTATACTTATTCAAAGGAACTGAAGAAAATACAATGATGGAAAGATTTTGAATGAGAGAAAAATACTTCATATTATCGTACATACTGCAATATTCCTTTTATATTTTCCTTTCTCGTTGATATTTGGATAATACTATGCGTTTAATGGATAGTTGTAGTAAATATTGTGTATACAATTGATCTTGATGTGTGCTTAACTTTGCAACCGGAGAAACACGCAGTGACTCTTAACACTTAAAAAACAAACATTTCATTAATAATAAAAGAAAAACAAACATGAAGAAGATTTTACTATTGTTCTCAATCTGCTTAATTTCGATGTTAGGTTATGCACAAACTAATGAAGATGGAAAAGAAAGCGTTTACATTGATTATTTTTCCCGTCCTGGCAGTATAAACAACATTTTAGCAGAAGCTTTGCGTAATGAAGTTACGAAAAGAGTGTAATTTATTGGAAATGAGCGTAGGCTAATTACTCTTGATAGTAATAGGTTACGATTTAGTTAGTTATCTACTGCATTATCCTTCTGCGCGTTGCGTAACCTTCAAAGAACTCTTCGTATGCAAAAGTAGCTATTTAATCCGAGATTTTGATATAAACTCCCGGATTTTTTTATCCCCTCATTCATAAGATTTTTCCGTAAAAGCGGTTTTGTCCGTCGGAACACCATTGCCCAAAACGGGTTTGAGCAAACGTGTGCCGACTACCGCATAGCCGGAGAAAAAGGCACAGCCTCACGCCTAAACGATGTTTAGACTGATGATGCTGTGCCTCTTTCTTTTTGCGCCTATGCCAAGAGGTGCTTTTACGGGGTTTCAGACGGTTTCCTCTTTTTACGGATTTTCCCCTGAAGTTTTTTCTACCCAATCTGCCTCTGTTTTCGTTTACCTCCATTTTGCGCCTTTCAGTGAGCCGCATCAGTCAGTCATTTTCGTTCTGGGCGCAAAGGTAATTCCGGGATAGGACGGGAAAGCAAGGTCAAGCCTCCTGTTTTCGGTAAAAATCTCCAGCCCTGCGGGTAGTATTTTGACCGGAAAACCTTGCATTCCCTAATCCCTACCTTTTCAAGCACCCGAAACGAAAACGACCGATGCGACAGAAAGACGCATAAAAAAAATGTCGGATAAACGAGAGGCAGATAAGATAGTTTGAAACTCAACTCCCTCAGCTCTTGAATCCGCATAAAAAACAAAAAAATCAAAAACAGCGAAGATATGACAGCAACGGCAAATTTCAGACAAGTGGCGCAATACATCGGGTTGGCGATATGCGGCTTGATGATGCGCACCGCCTTCGGGGTGTTCGGCATCCTTTGGGGCATCATCAGAGAGATTGTAAACGGAGTGTTCCGAGTGGCGATAGGTGTAATCGTGGCTATCCTTTCCACCATTGCCTACTTCGGCTTCATCCTTTGGTTATTAACCCTTTAACCCTTACCGACATGGCAAAGAGAAACAGCAAGACGGTAGCGCAGCAGTGCAGATATTACGAGGTGGACAACATCTTCGTGTATATGGTGGAAACGTACATCAACGGCAATTTTAGCACTTTCCGAAGATTGTACCACGAACTGAACAAGGACGCACGGAGGGACTTCATGGACTTCCTTCTTAGCGAGGTAGAGCCGACCTATTGGAGAGAGATACTTAAACAGACAATCTAAAAACGACAGCGATATGAAAGGAACAGACCATTTCAAAAGAACGATACAAATGTATCTGGAACAGCGGGCTGAGGAAGATACGCTCTTTGCGAAGAAGTACCGCAACCCTGCCAAAAACATAGACGAGTGCGTGACCCACATTCTGAACTATGTGCAGAAAAGCGGTTGCAGCGGCTTCACGGACGGAGAGATATTTGGGCAAGCCATCCACTACTATGAGGAAAACGAGATAGAGGTGGGCAAACCTATGGCGTGCCAAGTGGTGGTGAACCATGTTGTGGAACTCACAGAAGAGGAAAAGGCGGAGGCACGTCAGAATGCAGTCCGCAGATACCAAGAGGAGGAACTCCGCAAGTTGCAGAACCGCAACAGACCGTCAGCGAGAAAAGAAAACCACCCCCAACCCTCATTATTTGATTTAGGCTTATGAAACCGAAGACCAAGATACAGAAAGAGGTGGCAAGACTTTCAGCCAACCTCCGCCCCATATCAACGACACAAATTGAATGGGCATACCGCCACTGCGTTGAACATATCGGCTACCGCACCAAGAAAGGGAACATTACCTGCTCCGACTGCGGTCACGAGTGGCACAGCGACAGCGCACTGTGCGACACCCTTGAAGGCTGCACCTGCCCCCAATGCCATGCCAAACTCAAAGTGCAGGACACACGCAAACGTATCTACAAGGAAACGCAGTATTTCAGCGTGATAACCACCTGCAAAGGCTATCAGGTAATCCGTGTGATGCAGGTCAGATGCGAGAGCAGGAAAGGCGAGCCGATGCACTTCTACTGCCACGAGGTTGTGCAGCGTTGGATTTCACCCGACGGTAAGGTTACAGACATGGCGTTGCTCCGTGGCTTCACATTCTATTACTGCGATGTATGGGCATTGTGCAGCGCGATGGAGATAAGACCGCACAACAGCCTATACGATGATGTTGTGGCAAGAAGCTGTGCATATCCCAAGATGAGGGTATTACCCCAACTCAGACGCAATGGCTTCAAGGGCGATTTCCACGGCATTTCCCCCGTGCGTCTTTTCAAAGCCTTGCTTTCAGACCCAAGAATTGAAACCCTTATGAAAGGCGGTGAGATTGAGGTTATGAAACACTTTCTTTTCAATGCCCGTACTGCCGATGAATGCTGGACATCATATCTGATTGCCAAGCGTCACAAGTATCGGATAGACAACTTCTCCATGTGGTGCGACTATCTGCGTATGCTCAACAAACTCGGTCAAGACCTCCGCAACCCGAAGAACATCTGCCCCGAAGATTTCATGGCGGCACACGACAACGCAACCCGAAAGATTGAAACCATACACGAGAAGGAACGAGCCGAGCAACGCCGCCGCTGGGAGATTGAAAGGCGTGAGCGTGAGCAACAGCGGCAACTGCAAAGGGAAAAAGATGCGGAAGATTTCATCGCCAACAAATCCAAATTCTTCGGATTGGTAATCACGGACGAGGAAATAATCATCAAGGTGCTTGAAAGCATAGACGAGTATTACAGCGAGGGCAAGGCACAGAACATCTGCGTGTTCGGCAGTGAATACTACAAGAAAGCCGACACCCTCATACTCTCGGCAAGGATTGGCGGTGAGATAATTGAAACCGTAGAGGTGGATTTGCGGACACTCAAGGTGGTGCAGTGCCACGGCAAGTACAACCAAGACACCGAATACCACGAACGTATCATAGACATTGTGAACAAGAACGCCAACCTTATCCGTGAGCGGATGAAAGTGGCATAGCATAAACCCTAAAACAACATTGATATGGAAGTAAGAATTGAAAGTATGATTTGTGTGTGGGATGATGCAATCCCCACGATGTTCATTGAATTTGTAAACCTCCTCACTCTCACAACGAGTGAGGAGGGATTGAGAAAAAGTGTGAAGGAGTTTGCCGAGAAGCACGAACTTGACAAGTTTTTCCTTTACGGCTTCGGCTCACATGTAGCTAACACCATTTCTACCTGCATCAACGCTACACGAGCAACCCCGAAATGGTGATGAAGAACAGAGTTCTGTCAGTACATTTTTAATCATATAAAAAGCAACATTATGGCAACACGAATGACCATCAACGGAGTAAGCACCTGTACGGAAGCAGGTACGGAGAAATATGAGCGTTTCCAATCGGGTATCGGCAGACGCAGGCGGACACTTGTGCAGTACGACTACCGCCATACGGACGGAGAACTGTTCGCTTGTGTCAAACCCACATTGGACGAGTGCCGAACCGCAAGGAACAAGTGGCTGAACGCAAAGCAGGGAAAGGAGGGCAACCGATGAACACGACCTATCAAACGCTGATAGTCAAATTCAGCGAACCTATCACGACATTGGACGGTATCTTTGACGATGCCCAAGCGTGGGGAACGGACACCCTCAAAGGGTGGATAGATGATTACGAAAGCACACGTTTCACCGCCACCGACAGCCATACGGCAGTCATCACGAGCGAGTATAATATGGAGTGGCTGCAACGGCAGACACCCATTGCCGAGATGCGAGAATTTTGAACGAGTTGGCGGTGTCCGCACCGCCAACACTTAAAACCCTAAAAACAACGGATATGATAGCCAAGACGATATTACAGCAGATAGGCGGAAGAAGATTTACCGCCATGACGGGCAGCCGTGATTTCATCGACATGGGCAACGGCTTACGGATGAGCCTTACACGGAACAAGACAAGTGCCAACCGCCTTGACATCATCTATGATGCGGGGGCAGACCTCTACAATATGCGGTTCTACCGCAGGACATTCAGCAAAAAGACTTTCGAGTGCAAGGAAAAGGACATTGCCGTACACGAGGGCATCTATTTTGATATGCTGGAAGAAATGTTCACGATGGTGACGGGACTTTACACACGCTTTTGAGTGGCGGCGGCGAGAGCCGCCCTACTTTCTTTCGGTGAGCATGATGGCGGACAAAGAAAGTAGCAAAGAAACCTCTGTCCAATCTGCGATGCCATTCACAAAAAAACAAGTTTTAATCTATGATAATATTATTTTTTTGTTAGTAAATTCCAAGGAGTTTCAGATATTAGTTTTTTCACCATATCTTCACCTATTTCTTGTGAAATAGTAGCACCTGATACAGCAAAATCATCTAATAAATTATCAACTCCTAATTTATCTACCGAGATACCTTTCCATTCCCTTACAAATTCTTCACTCCAATCTTCTTCAATATCGCCAGTATAATAGTTTACATACGGTGTAAACTTCATATCAAACTTTACGACCAAATGGTTTAACGAGTTTATATCGGGAGCAATAACAATAATCTCTCCTTGAGGAAAATTAGAAAAATTAAATGTTTTTCCTTTGATTCTCCACTCTCGTAGATATTCAAAATCATAAGAGTCCACATTTAATATATCAGTTCTCCACTTTAAGTGTTCTGGTATATCTTCATTACCATCCGTATAAATAACATTTCTTGCCCCAAAATCACGAACTAATATATCTCTTGAAAATCCTAATCCCCATGGTAAATACATAGGTTGTCCGGTGCTTTTGGTTTTTACTTCAAAGAAACGTTTAATCGCTGTTATGGGAGATGCCGAAAAACAAATATATCCCTTATCGCTAATCAATTGTTTTTCCTCTAAAATCTTTTGTAACGTATCACAAGGAGAATGGTCACGTCCATTTATGAAATGAAACAGATATGGACTTTGGTCCAATCTTGCTCGCTTAAATTTATCATTAATTATTGCCATATAGTTATAAACGTCCTAATTTTTACAGTATTGCAAAATTAGCAACTAATAAGCAGACTAAGAAATTTAGTTGGGCTTATTCCAGACCCTACATATGTCATACAAAAAGATTTCAGAAAATATAGTTATTCGGAAATATATATGACAGCTTCATAATGAAATTATCATCCCCACCACATTTCCGTAGCAGGGATGATTTTTTATGCACACTTCCTTTTATGGTACATACAGCAGTGCAAACTCCGCCTTCCTCCGTTTGAGCAGCATGGAGTGGCGTTTTCCCTTGTAGTTGCAGAAGGCGATATACTCCCGGTAGATGTTCCTGTCGCCCGCCTCCAGCTTTCGGATCAGCGAGCTTTTGGGTATCTTTCCGCTCCCCAAAAGCCGGTATGGTCCGACATTGTAGGCAAGCGTGGCAAGCAAAAGACTGTCTTTTCCGAACTGCCGGAACATCGCGCAGAAGTTCCGCATGTCTTTCCGCAGGAGTGCGTCAGCCTGCCGCTTTGTCATGGTTCGTGCCGAATACCTTTCGCCCGGCAGCAAGCGGTGTCCGTACCCCACATACGGGTGGTGCTTTTCCGAGTGCCAGCCCTCAAAATACTTCGTGCAGCGCACCGCCCGCTCGAAAAGTGGCAGCCGGTAGATTGCCGCCTGCCCGTCCGTTCCCTCTTGGCGGCTGATCCGTGCGGACACGGAACAGACCGCCAGAAGTGAACAGAGCATTGTCATGAATACACGCATCATTTCAGCAAGGGTCTGAAGTTACCGATGGAAATGGCGGTAAGACCGTCATCCTTGATATTGCGGTTGTTGAAGTCAAATTCCAATTCGTATGAATTTTTGAAATTGTCCTCCACCACCACGATGAAATTATGCGCTTCGTCACCCTCCGCCGTGTAGTACAGGCGGAACTTTTCGTTCTCCAGCAGGTAGCGGTCGTTGGGCAGGAAGGTGATGCCGTTATCCATTTTGAGCGAGCCTTCCCCCTCGAACTGGAAATAGCGGATGGTATAAAGCGTACCCGCGAAGTCGCCCTCCTTTTTCAGTTCACAGCGGATTTCCACTGTCTGCCCCTTTGTTACCTTATTCGGCACGGGCATGACCTCCACCGTGAAGGGATAGGACTGCTGGATGTCCATGTCGTCGTCACACGACACAAGGGTGAATGACACAGCGACTATCAGGCATAACGCCACTGCCTTAAAGATGTTGGTTCTCTTGTTTCTGTTGTTCTGTATGTTCATTTTTCTTCGATTTTTAGATGGTTGTTTTTCTGTTTTTTCGTTGTCAGTTGCAGGTACTCGTTCAAGTCCTTGCAACCGTCATAGAGGGAGGAACGGTCGGTGACACGCTCCCCATATCGCTTGGTGAGTGCGGCAAGCGTTCGCCGTCCGGCTTCGTCACGGTCGAGGAAACAGCCGATGCGCCCGTAGCCCTCCAGCATCCCCGTCGCCTTCTCCACGTTGGCGACAGAGTTCAGCACAAGACAGTCAGCGTTACCGGTTACGCCAAGCGTCACAGCGGAGAGAAAGTCCATGAAGCCCTCGAACACGAGGTACTCGTCAGCCGGGATGTCATTCGCCTTTACCAGTGATACAGACTTCGGAGGTATGCAACCCTTGAAATATCGGCTTCTGACTTCATAGCCACCCGCCATGTTCGGAAAGCCAACGGCAAAATACCGTTTCCCACGCACACCGTAGTTCAAGCGGCAGCAGTGACGGGATGCGATGGCGTAAGGGATGCCCCGTTCCTCTAAATACTCCGTCAGCAGTGAGCGGAGCAGCGGAGCGACCTCCACATCCTCAAAAACGGATTCGGTCGGCTTCGAGAGATAGACGGGCTTTTCCCATCCGGCAACCGTCATATTGGCGGCTTCCGCTATGAACTTCGCTTGCTTCATGAAGTCATCGCTTTGCAGAAACTCCCCGGCAAGCGTGAAGATGTCGCCGCCCTTGCCCAAACCGAAGTCGTACCAGAGCTGTTTCGCCACGTTCACACGGAAAGAGGGTGTGCGCTCGCCCCTGTACGGGGCGATATACCACAGCTCGTTACCGCTACTTCTGACAGGCTCATACCCCAACCGTGCGAGGAAGTCCGCAAGCGGCATCTGTCTGACAGCATCTATTTCCGTCCGTTCCATGCCCGTGTCAGTTGATGATGAACTTGATGCCGACCCCGAACTGCGTGTGGAACTTCCGTGTGTCGCCACCCCACAGGCAACGCTCACGCAGATTGGCAAGTAGGGCGATACGGTCTGCCACGTAGCACTCCACATCGAGCGTCAGCGCACCGCCGTAGATAAAGGCGTCCCGGTCGTGCAGCGTGGAGCCGTCATGCAGCACTTTCTTCCCCCAATTCACAGACTCATATCCGGCGAGAGCCGAAGCCCCGGCATAGACGAACACGATTTTTCGGGCGTCCGACAGTATCTTGAAGTAATAGCCGCCCTCCGCCGTGAACTGCGCCACGGGTATCTTGGTGTCCTTATAGAGGTTGTTCTTCAGGAGGTATTCGCCACCGAACACCCACTTGTTCCCCTTTTTCGTGTAAGTGGAGAGTGCCGCCCCGAAACTGTACCCGCCACCCTTGCCGCCGGGATTGAAGCCGTCCGCCATGTCCGCCCTCACCTCGATGCCCTGCATCTTCGGCAGACACCGCTGGGCGTGCGCCTGCCCCGTAAAAAGGGCAAGCGACGCGATGATTATTGCGATGTACTTTCTCATGGTCAGCGCACTTGAAGTTCATTGATGGTACCCGCGCGTACCAAATCCTCGTTCTCAATCACGAAGGACTGGTGACGGCCGCCGTTCTTCTCGTTTAATTCCACCACGAGGCACTTGTCATCGGGGATGGTGAACTTCGCCATCGTGAAGACTGTGCGCTCGCTCTTTTTGCCCGGCACGAGTGTGGCGTAGTTCTGCGCACGGAGCGGCAGAATAATCTGCTCCTGCACGGCAGTACGCTTTGCCATCTTCTTGTCCACGATTTTCCAAGTGATGTAGTCCACATCGAAAGGCACGTTGCTCTGGTTCTTTATCTCCGTGTGGAAATAGAGCAAGCCGTTGTGCGTGTAGATGCCTTTCAACTGGTATTGGATGCCGAAACGCTTGCAGCCGATATGCTTCACCTCGCGCTTGTTCTGCTTGTGGATGGACTTCATGATAAGGCGCACCAGCATCGGGCTTTCGCTGCCCAGCTCTTTCAGATAGATTTCCTGCGCGTTGTTCGGGCGGTTCACCGTGCTGCCGTCATGGATGAAGTCGCACATCTCCACGTTGAGCAACAGCGGTTCGGCGGCGTACTTCACGTTGAAGGTGTAGAAACTGCCGTCTTCCGTGATGACGGACATATTCGTTTCGTTGGGGAAATTCCGTACCGTAGCCTTCACACGGATGACGTTCTCCGCTCCGTCGGCTTTCCCGGCAATCAGGTCGGGCGAGCCTAAATCGACATAGCGCACCTCCGCCGGAAAAATGACGTGGACGGTCTTGTCGTAGGTCACTTCCAGACCGTGCGGCGGTATCATGCGGTCGAAGGCCAGCTTGCGCGACAGCCCGTGATACAGGTCGCCGTCCGCCTCCTTCTGCGGATAGACCTCCTTCGTCAAGGTCGGCTGTTCATTACTTCCGTTGTTCTGTTCAACGGTTACATTCTCCTGCGCGTTGGCAGTTGCGATGCCCATAGCGAGGGCAAACATGATGATTACTTTTCTCATTACTTTTGGTTTTTTAGTGGTAAATGGTTTTTATTGATTGTTGTTTTCAGTCCTTTTCCTGATAGAGCATGACCCTGTACCCGGCTTTCAGATGCACCTTGACGGTGCGCATCTTCTTGGCGATGTACTGGCTCGTGCCTTGTATCAGCCCCTTGCCCAAATCGGAGGCGAGCTGTGCCCCGGCATTGGTGGAGATGTTGATGCTGCTCCCCAATGAGCCGCCCATGTTGGCGGCAACCTCCCTGACGGCGTTCATCTCCATCGAGTTTGGGATGAAGATACCGGGCTGTCCGTCCGTGTCATAGACCGCAAGCTCCACCGGGATAATCGTGCCATCGTATTCCAGCGAGGTGACCTCGATGTCGAGCCGCTCACCCTGTATCTTGCCCGTGCCGACCACCACTGCATTGCGTGGGATAATCCTGCCCGCCACCGCCATAGGCTCCAGCAGGCGCAACCTTACCGTCTGTCCGTCCATCACACCATGCGCACCATGCACACACGCCGGTATGGTGTTCCGGTCCGATACCTCTGTAGTGCCGACAGCCGTGTTGAACCCCCGGTTGCGTTCCTGCGAGAAGGTGGCGACAAACTCCGCGTTGCTCATGGGCTGTGCAAGGGAGGAAACGATTTGGCGGGTCACTTGCCTTACGGGTGTCGCCGTGTTCTTCTTTCCCTTCTGCACGGTGGAAGGCTCTGCCGCCTGTTCCGGCTTTCCTCCGTTCTGACCGCCCATGTACTTTGCCGCCAGCTCATAGGACTTCTCCATAAGTGCCACCTGTTCGTCCATAGATGAAGTCCTGCCTTTTTCGCTTTCCAGTTCCGATTCCAGCGAGGCGATGCGCTCCAACAGCTCATCCATCTCGGCATTGTCGTTCTTCGGCTGTTCGTAGAAGTTGCCGAGGGTGGCGTTCAGGTCACGGTAGGCGGCAGCGGAGGATTGGATAGTCTGCGGTGTGGCAGGCTGTGCCTTTTCCTCCTTGCCGCCCGGATTGGCGAGGTCGAAGTCCGTCCCGTCCTCCGTTCCAGCTATCTCGCGGTCGAACATGTCGCCCAGCTGCCCGATGGCACGGTTGCGGCTCTCCAGACGCTCCTCCATCTCCCCATGCTCGTAGGCTTTCAGTTTGTCGCCGATAATCTGCTTGTTCGCCTTGTCAGCGTCGGGCATCTCGGTGTTGTATCCGTCCGTTCCCGGCTGTTGCTCCTTGCCGGAGGACGGGGCGAATATCAGCCACATCGCCCCGATGAACACCAGCACCATAGCGGGCAACACGATCATCTTCTGCCGTTTCAGCCGTTGCGCCTCTGTCAGCGGTTCGCGCTCCTTTTTCGGCTTTCCCGTGTCGGGAGCGGTTTTGTTCTCTTTCATCGGTTCATTCTTCGTCTGTTCCATATAAATAAGGTGTTAAGTGATTGTCTGTTTCCGCCGGGGTCGGCAGTTCCACCCGTCCGGCGTGTCCCGTTTCCATGCGTGAGCCATCGTTTCTGCCGATGTCATAGATGGCTCTGCCGAAGGTGTAGAGGGCAAGCACCGTGAAGGCGGCGAGCATCCCCAGCACGATGCGGCGGCGTGTTTCCGGCGGCAAGCCGTCCAGATACCCTTTGAGCCTTGCCACCAGCTGTTTCCGTTTGTCGTGGAGCTTCCAGTACACGCCCCACATTGTTTTTCTGATACTTTTTACTTTCCGTTTCATAATCCGTTACCGTTTGATTGTCTGTAAATCCTTGTTCTCAATGATGGTGAAGCCCTCGATGGTGAAGCCATTGGGGTTGTCGTCCGACCGCGATGCGTTCAGCAGGCGGCAGGTGGTCACGAGGCTGCGCTCGGTGACGTTGCTCTGCCGGATGATTTTCTGCGTGGCGTAGGTCACGGCACGGTAGGGATAGGCGTTGAAGTCGCACACCACGCTGTCCACCTTCAGCACTTGGTTGATGTTCCCGGCGATGATGCGGTTGTAGTACCCCTTCTCGGCGAAGTCCGAATAATAGTGGTACACGCTCTTGTCCGCCAGCAGCAAGGCACGTTTCACGTTGTGTTCAATTGCGCTCTTTTCGGGCGACAGCGTGAAGAACAGCTCGTGGAAGCGGCGCACATGCTCCCGCGCCTCCGCCGGGCGGTTCTGCGACAAGTCCTGCGACAAGGCGAGCATCAGGCTCTTGCCGTTGTCCAGCACATAGATTTTCTCCCGTTGCTTCTCCGCGAAACGGTAGGAACTCCACACGCTCCATACCGTCACCACGGCGCACAGCGAAAGGAAGACGATACCGAACAGGCGTATCTGCCTGAACGATGATTCGATGTTTCTGAGTGACTTAAATTCCATTCTTAATTCTGTTTCAATGATTCTACATGATTGTTATTTCAGCAATTTGCCGGCACGTCCCATCATATTGCCTGTCGCAGCTCCGGCAACACTGCCCGCCATTCCTCCGGCACGTCCCGCCATCTGGTTCACGTTGCGACCGTAACCGCCCATGCCTCCGGCTTGGATAATCCAGCCGGCAACGGTGGGAATGGTGAAGTAGCCGATGATGCCGATGCAGAGGAACACGATGTACACCCCGTCGCTCGAATCCAGCGAGAAGTTCGGGTCTGTCTGCATCCGCTCGATGTCGCTTTGCAGCATCAGCACCTGTATCTTCGCCAGTATGGTGCTGAACATGTCCGACACCGGCAGCCACAGATATACCTGTATGTAGCGGCATATCCACTGCGTGAGCGTGCTTTGGAAACCGTCCCACACCGATATGGCGAAGGCTATCGGACCGAGTATCGCCAGCACCACGAGGAAGAAGGTGCGGACGGTGTCTATCACGAGGGCGGCGGCTTGGAACAGCAGTTCCAGTATCTCGCGGAAGAAGTCGCGGATGCTCTTCTTCATGTTGTACATTCCCCGGTCGATATACATTCCCGCCATCGTCACCATGTCGGAGGGCGACCAGCCGAGTTCCTCCAGTTGCTTGTCAAATTCCTCGTTGGACACGAGGTAGGCGGTTTCGGGGTTGCGTACCATCGCCTCGTATTCCAGCTTGTCCTTCTGCTCCCGGTATCGGTTCATGTCCAGCGTTTCCGCCTCCAGCATCTTTGCCGTGCCCTGTACGACGGGTGAGAGGATGCTGTTTATCGTGCCCAGCACCACAGTCGGGAAGAACATGATGCACAGACCGATGGCAAAAGGGCGGAGCATCGGGAATACGTCTATCGGTTCGGCTCTCGCCAGCGACTGCCATACCCGGTAGGCGACGTAGAACAGCGCACCCAGCCCGGCGATGCCTTTCGCCACACCCGCCATGTCCCCACATAGCGGCATCATCTGCTCATAAAGTGAGCGTAAAATCTGATGAAGGTTATCGAACTCCATAGGCTTACCAGTATCTTTCGTTCATGTTCCCGTACAGCCCCATGATGCGGTCGAGGTCGTTCTTTTTCTTCGCACGCAGATAACTCACGGAGATGTTCTTGTTGGTGTAATAGCTCACAAGGTTGCGGTAACGCTTCATTTTGGAGTAGCAGCGTTCCACCACGTCCATGCGCTCCTTGTCGGTCATGGAGAGCGTGGTGATGTTCACCACATTCTTCAGTTCCGTCAACACTTCGTTGCTCTCTTCCAGCAGTTTCGTGTAACCGAAAGCGATTGCCGACAGCTCTTCTGGTCTGAAATTTCCATCACGGAGCATCCTTTGGAAACTGTTTACATAAATGTCGGTGATGTCGCCTACCATCAGGATGGTCTGCTGCACCTTGCGGGCGTCCTTGACGAGATTGTTCACCGATTTGAGGGCATCGTAATACTTTTTGCCCTGCTGATAGATTTTCACCGTTTCCTGAAAGTTGCTCACCATGTTCGTGGCGGTCTTGGAGGTATGGATGATGTTTTTGGAGGCATTGATGATACCCTGCGCCAGATTGCCCGGATCGCTTACGACCCACTGTGCGCTTGCCCTGCCTGCGAAAAGCAGGCACAGGCAGATAATCATTGTTATTCTTGTTCTCATGTTACTTTGGATTTTAGTGGTTGTTATTCTTCTGTCGGGTGTCCCGGCTGCGGTTTCACCCGCACATAGTCGCCGCCCGGCGAGAAGGTCAGCACGTCCGTGGCCTCGTTGTAGGACACGTCGATGCGGAAGCCGGTGTTCATGAACAGGTTGCCGTTCTCCTCCTGCAAGAGATAGGTTTCCGGTTTCAGCTTGCGGCGCAGACCGCTCCGGCGGAACACCGTCACCTTGTAGGCTTCGCCCTCCTTGTAGATAAGCACGTCGGGCTTCCCCTCCACGCTCTCCCAGTTCCCGCACAGCATATCACGGAGGTTGTCGGCCACGTCGCAGGATTGCAGCATCATGACCGCCAATCCGATCAGACACTTGCTGACTTGCAGCATTTTCACTTTCTGTAAACTCATACGCATTTTTCTTTTTTCGTTGATAAATTCATTTTTAATTGTTGGTTGTTTCCTTGTTTCTCCGCTTCTCGGCAAGTTGCCGGATGGCGGCTTCGATGTCGCCGCCCAACTTCTCCGCCAGACGGTAAACCTCCACTTTCTCCGTTTCCTCGGTGGTGTACGCCAGATACTCTTCTGCACTGACCTCGGTGGCATAGACCGCCGATTGTGTGCCACCCAAGCCTATCCACACCTCCTTGTAGAGCCGTGAAGGATTGTTCGCCATGTTGATGGAGAGTATCTGTCCCTTCTCCTTTTCCGTCAGTCCGAGCAACGCCTGTATTTGGTCGAACTTGTTCATATATTTCCTTTGGTCAAGCAGGATTTTACAATCCGAGTTGTTGATGATGCTCTCCTTGACCACGGGAGAGGAAATGATGTCGTCCACCTCCTGCGTCACCACGATTGCCTCGCCGTAATACTTTCTGACGGTCTTGTACATATAGCGCAGGTATTCAGCCATGTTCGCTGAAGAGAGAGCCTTCCAAGCCTCTTCCACAATAAGTTGTTTCCGTACCCCTTTCAGACGCCGCATCTTGTTGATGAAGGCTTCCATGATGATGATGGTCACGACGGGGAACAGTTCGCGGTTTTCCTTAATCGAATCTATCTCGAAGACAATGAACCGCTTGCCGAGCAGGTCGATGTTCTCCGTGGAGTTGAGCAGGAAGTCGTAGCGTCCGCCCCGGTAATACTGCCGCATGGTGGTGAGCATGTTGTCGATGTTGAAGTCGGACTTCTCCACCTTGATGTCACGCTCAGCCAGTTCCTTGCGGTAGTCGTCACGCATATACTCGTAGAAGGTGTTGAACGACGGCACGATGCTACGGTCAGATTGGATACGCTCAATATAGGCACTCACGGCACTGCCCAGTTCGCCGCTCTCCGTCTTCGTCACCTTGTCGTCCTCCGATTTCCAGAGCGTAAGAAGCAGGGTCTTGATGCTGTCCTTCTTCTCTACGTCGAAGATGTAGTCATCGGTGTAGAACGGGTTGAACGATATGGGCTTCTCTTCCGTGTAGGTGAAATACACGCCGTCCGCCCCGTCTGTCTTGCGCCGGATCATGCCGCACAAGCCCTGATAGGAGTTTCCCGTGTCCACCAGCACCACATGCGCGCCTTGCTCATAATATTGCCGCACCAAGTGGTTCATGAAGAACGACTTGCCGCTGCCCGAAGGACCCAGCACGAACTTGTTGCGGTTCGTGGTGATGCCCCACTTCATCGGAAGGTCGCTGATGTCGAGGTGCAGCGGTTTCCCCGTGAGCCTGTCCACCATCTTGATGCCGAAGGGCGAGAGCGAAGAGCGGTAGTTGGTTTCCTCTGTGAACAGGCACACCGCCTGTTCGATGAAAGTGTGGAAACTCTCTTCCGCCGGGAAGTCCGCCGCATTGCCGGGTATCGCCGCCCAGTAGAGTGTCGGGCAGTCGATGGTGTTGTGGCGCGGCACGCATTCCATGCTTGCCAACTGGCTGCCCACGTCGTTCCTGATATGCTTCAGTTCCTCCGCATCGTCGCTCCACGCCATGACGTTGAAGTGTGCCCGTACCGAGGTCAGTCCGTAGGAATGGGCTTCGTTCAGGTACTGGTCTATCCACTCGCGGTTGATGCTGTTGCTCCTTGAATAGCGAGATAGTGACTGCATATTACGGGCGGACTTCTCGAACTTCTGCAAGGCTTCCTCGCTGTTGTCTATCAGCACATACTGGTTGTAGATATGGTTGCAGGAGAGCAGAAGCCCCACCGGGGAGGCGAATGACAGTCGGCAGTCACTCCGGTCAGTGGAGAGCTTCTCGTAACGGGTATCTGTCGCCACCTTGCCCGGCAGGTCTTCCGCATCGGAGAGGGTGTGCAGGCACAGGCGGTTGTCGCCGATGCGCATCTCCCTTGCCGAAAGTTCGATGTCCTGCAAGGTGATGTCACCTTCCGGCATGAGCGAGAAGTAGCGTTCTACCAGCCCCGCCTTACCCTCCGTCCCCACAATCTCGTCGGTGGAGAGGCGGCGCAACCTGACAAGCCCGCTGTCGTTCATGATACGCTCGAACTGTTCGCAGGCTTCCATGAACTTGGTCGTGGTTTCCCTGTCCAGCTCCTTCGGGATGATATGTCCCCGGCACAGCGTGCTGAAGTTGCTCTGCATCCGGTTACGCTCCTTTGTCGTCTTGGTCAGGTAAAGATAACAGGTGTGTTTCAGGTACGGACGCTCGTTGAAGTGACGCTCGAAGCTTCGTGAGAGGAAGCTCATGTCGTCCTTCTGAAGCTCCGGCTTGTAGCGTTCCTTGATGAACCAGTCCTGTTTGTGGACGACGGAGTAGTCCGGCAGCACCTTGATCGCCTTGCACCAGCAGCCGTGTATCGCCTCGTACTCCGCGCCCGTCACGGTGTAAAGCTCCGGCAGCTCCACCTCGAAAGCCACCGTGATGTCGGCGTCCTTTGAGATGATGCAGCCATGCTCCACCGCAAGAAGCGGGAACTTGTTTTCCAGTGTTGTCATTTTTGATGTATTCCTCATGTCGTTTCTTCCTTTCGTTGTCGTTTGAACAGACGGGTTATCCGCCGCCGGTTGATCAGGTATCGGGGATGGCTCCGTGCCGCTCCCAGTTTCATCAGCCCGTGTTCGCCGTACCGGGCGTTCAGCGCGAAGGTCTGCCATACAAGGAGGGAGGACGATGCCGCGCCAAAGCCGATACATACCCACTGGTCGATGCCGACCATGTAGAGGATGACGAACAGGACGAAGAGAGCCAGCAGACCTCCGCAGAAGATGAAGAGGTACTGTGCCTTCAAGCCCTTGAACTCTACCGGACGGCCGATACCCTTGTTGATTGGGTATTCAGCCATACATTATTTATTAAAGGAAGAATGAGCGCAGGATGGTGGCGGCAACAATCAGGAAGATGCACGCGCCGAACCACGAGGCGGCTGTCTTGCTGGTGTCGGGGTCGCCCGATGAAAACTTGCCGTACACTTTTACGCCCCCGATAAGCCCGACGACCGCACCGATGGCGTATATCAGTTTAGTTCCGGGGTCGAAATAAGAACTCACCATAGAGGTGGCTTCGTTGATGCCCGCGATGCCGTTTCCCTGTGCGAAAGCAGAGGCGGTTGCGGCGATGACAAGTGCCGCGGAGAGGATTGCTTTTCTGTTTTTCAAGATGTTCTTGTTCATAAACTGTTCTTGTTTTTTGCCGTCAAAAGGGTGGATGGTCCTTTGTCGGGCGGTTGATACTTTGTTTCTTTACTTTGGTTTTAGTGGATGCCCGTTTGTTTCCACGGACGTGGGCGTGTCCGTTGCGGATGGGGATGCGCCTTGCGTTTCCTCGCCGCGTGGGTTGATGTCATTCTTTCATGTTCATTTCTTTTATTGTTGTCATACATAGTTGCGAATGTCGAACTCCTCGATGTTGTCCGGCACGACGAACTCCTTTTCAGATTTCTTCAGCCGAATCTCGATAAGCCCCTTGATGCGGATGCCTATCTCCGAAGAGCCTTCCATCATTTTCTCGTACAACTCCGTGCCCTCCATGTCGGTGAACACCTTGGCCGCCTTTTCACGTTGCGCCTGCGTTGCATCCGGGTTCTTGGCGGTCTTGCAGGCGTCGTCGATCTCGTCAAAGCTGCTGCCCGAAGCCCGTGGCGTGTCCGAAGCGTCTTCATCCGGTTCGTCCTCCCCGTATCCCAGTTCCTCCGGCGGTATGCTCGTGAAGGTCTCATCGAGCTTTTCCTCCGGGACTTGCGCCGGGCGGGACGCGGTTTCCGTGTTTCCGTCGTCAAAAGTAGCCTCTTCCTCCGACAGCTCAATGCCTTTTTCCGAAGTGGCGGCTTCTTGCGCCGGTATGGCAGCGGTTGTCCGGGTGGATGCCATTTTGAAACGGCTCTTGCCGATGATGTCCCCCTTTGCCGTGGGAACTTCCTCATGTGCCGCTACGCTCTTTGGTCCATTCCTGTCCAACGACCGCCATAATCCGGCTATGCCCTTGAAGAAGCGGACAAGCCGCGTTTCCATGATGCGCTCGTAAAGGAGCAGGAACAGGAACCATAGGTTGCAGCCGACCGATACCGCCAGCAGAATGTCTGTCATACTGATTGTTTCATTCATATACTTCCGGTTTTAATTAGAATACTGAATTGTAATTCCGGGCGTAAAGGCTCTTTATGGCGTCCTCGCACTGGTTGAAGTGGTGCGTCAGCACATGGTCGATGTAGGCGGACAGCGTAAGCCGGTCATGCCCGATTACACGGGTGATGCGCATGATACGCTCGTGGTACTCCGGGCGCACATACGCCATCTTGCCCTCCCGCGCCTTTACTTCGGGGTCGCGGATAAACAGACGCTCATAGTCCTTCTCGCTGCATTTGCCGCTTACCGGGACGAGCGACAGTATTTCCACGCTCGCCTTCACTTGGGCAAGCATGCCTCCGCAGTCCTGCTGCGGTCTTTTTTCATTCGGTGTCATTTCTTTTTCCATTTTCAAATCAGATCTTCACGTTGTTTCTTGTACAGTTCGTTGATTCTCTCCTTGTGCTGTTCCAGATGCTGGCGCAGCACGGTATCCACATAGCCGCCCACGGAGATTTCCCCTCCGGCGATATCGTTCACTATTCTGAGGATTTTGCCGTGTACGTCGCGGCTGATATAGACGCACTGGCGGGTCTTTATCTCGTTGCGGCGCAGGAACAGCTCGTTATAGTCCTCGTCCTGCCTTTTCCGGCGACCGCCTTCCCTCTGCGTTCTCTCCCGTGCCACGGGCTGCGCGGGTGGCGGCTCCGGTACGGCGGTGTCATCTTCGGTCGGTGCGGTTGCGGGGACTTCCTGCGCCGGACGCAGTGTCCCGTCCTGAGTGCGCCGCCCAATGGATGCCAACAGCAGTTCCTCGTCGATGCCTTCCGTGTTCACTTTCCTGCTGCCCATGCTCACTGCGGTCTGATGATGTCGCTTATCTCTTCGGAAAACTCACGGATGCCGCTTCCTTTCAGCAGTGCCGTGTCCATCGGGAAGATAGTGGAGCGGAAAACGCTCCTGCGCTCTTCCGATAGGTCGCGGCGGAACTTCTTGCTGTCGGGCAGGCGGGTGGAAAGCACCGGAAAGCCCATTTCGGCTATCACTTCTTCGTAGATGCCGTACAGGTCGTTCCTCTCCCTGCCGTCCACCATCGTCCAGAACAGATAAAGCCCCTTTGTTTTCGCCTGCCCGGTCGTCATCAGCCTGTCGCGGAACATCGTGACGAATTTCAGGGTACTCTCCACGACGAAGCGATCGGCACTAAGGGGCGTGAAGATGTAGTCCATCTGCGATAGCGTCTTTATCACGCCGTTGCTCCGGAGTGTTCCCGGCATGTCGAAGAAAACCACGTCGGGCTTCATGACCTCGGCGGCGATCATCCTTTCCGCATCGTCGAGGGCGTTCACCGCGTTGCTCTTGATGACCGGATAGGCGTTCTTCTTTATCTTGCGGAAATGGTCGCACGCGAGAGCCTTGAAGTAGATGCTCCCGCCGATGAGTGCCGTCTCATGTTCGCGCAGACCGTGGATGCTGTGCTGCGGATCATCGCAGTCAACGACGGCGACATTGTAGCCCTTCACGTTGTGGAGGTAGCTGGCGGCGAGTGCCGTGACGGTGGATTTGCCAATGCCACCTTTCTGTGTTGCGAATGCAACGAAGATTTCTTTACTCATGGTTCTATTCAGTTTAATTGTTGATGATTTTATTTTCTGTTTACATGCGGATTGAATTACCGCATTATCCGTTTCCGTGAACAGGCACACGGGCGGGTCACCACGTATCCGGTTCTGCGGTGAAGCGGTGCGGCGGACAAGTGATGAATGACGACATTGCGTCATGAAGTCATTGAATCCATACGTCATCGGATTGTCGGACAACCGGGTTTCCGACGGTTCGGGTATCCGTTTCGGCAAGTGTCCGCCGAAGCGGTTGTCCGGGTATTTGAATGTTCCTTTCCTCATATCTTCAAACCGTTCGTTTCTTGAATCATGCTGCAAATAAACAAGTATATTTTTGAACCTGTATCACTTCTCCAGCAAGTGGCGGCATGTTGCGCCGGTTGGCAGCCATTGACCGGGTCAAGCATCTGTCCATTACCGCTTTAAGGGCGTAACTTTGCACCCGGACAGCAGGGTTCGCCGATGACGCGCGGCCCGGAGTCCTGAAAGGTATTTTCCCAATCCGTCCCCTGACGGATTTTTATGTTCACCTGAACATAGCAAGATGTCTTTTCAGCCGCTCAAAATGATTTGAGCATCCCGGAAAAGCACTTGCCCTTGCAGGGGACGGGCTTTCCCTCCGAAGTCGGAAAGCCTTTCAGAACTGCGGTGCCGTGAACAGAAGCGGCGGCTTATGCCGTCAATCCGCTAAATCCAAAGTGATATGAAAGAGAAAAGGAAAAGCAAAGCAGGGAGAAATCCCAAACTTGATCCGGCGGTGTACCGGTACACCGTCCGTTTCAACGAGGAGGAACACAACCGTTTCCTCGCCATGTTCGGAAAATCGGGTGTCTATGCACGGTCGGTTTTCCTCAAAGCGCACTTCTTCGGGCAACCGTTCAAGGTGCTGAAGGTGGACAAGACGCTGGTGGACTACTACACCAAGCTGTCGGATTTTCACGCGCAGTTCCGCGCCGTGGGTACGAATTACAACCAAGTCGTGAAGGAATTGAGGCTGCATTTTTCCGAGAAAAAGGCGATGGCGTTGCTCTACAAGCTGGAGCAACACACCGTCGAACTCGTGAAACTGAGCCGTCAGATTGTGGAATTGTCGAGAGAAATGGAAGCAAAATGGTCGCAAAAATCAGTGTAGGAAACTCGTTGTACGGCGCGATTGCCTACAACGGGGAGAAGATTAACGAGGCGCAGGGGCGGCTTCTCACCACCAACCGCATCTACAATGACGGTTCGGGAACGGTGGACATAAGCAAGGCGATGGAGGGTTTCCACACCTTCCTGCCACCGCAGATGAAGGTCGAGAAGCCGGTGGTGCATATCTCACTCAACCCGCACCCGGAGGATGTGCTGACCGATATTGAGTTGCAGAATATCGCCCGCGAGTATCTGGAAAAACTCGGTTTCGGAAACCAGCCTTATCTTGTATTCAAGCACGAGGACATCGACCGCCACCACCTGCACATCGTGACGGTCAACGTGGACGAGAACGGTAAAAGGCTCAACCGGGATTTTCTCTACCGCCGCAGCGACCGTATTCGCAGGGAACTGGAACAGAAGTATGGATTGCATCCGGCAGAACGAAAAAATCAGGGATTGGATAACCCGTTGCGCAAGGTGGATGCATCGGCTGGCGATGTGAAAAAGCAGGTGGGCAACACCGTGAAGGCTCTGAACGGGCAGTACCGCTTCCAGACGATGGGCGAATACCGTGCGCTCCTTTCCTTATATAATATGACGGTGGAGGAAGCGAGGGGAAACGTGCGCGGACGGGAGTATCACGGGCTGGTCTATTCCGTCACGGACGACAGGGGTAACAAAGTTGGCAATCCGTTCAAGTCCTCGCTCTTCGGGAAGTCCGCAGGCTATGAAGCCGTGCAGAAGAAGTTTGTCCGTTCCAAATCGGAAATCAAGGACAGGAAACTGGCAGACATGACGAAACGCACCGTCCTTTCCGTGCTGCAAGGCACTTATGACAAGGACAGGTTTATTTCCCGGCTCAAAGAGAAGGGCATAGATACCGTGCTGCGCTACACAGAGGAAGGGCGCATCTATGGGGCTACCTTCATCGACCACCGCACGGGATGCGTGCTGAACGGTTCGCGCATGGGTAAGGAACTTTCGGCGAATGCCTTGCAGGAACACTTCACACTGCCATACGCCGGACAACCGCCTATACCGCTTTCCATCCCGGCGGATGTTGCGGACAAGGTATATGGGCAGACCGCATACGACCGTGAAGACATGTCGGGCGGTATGGGCTTGCTCACTCCCGAAGGTCCGGCGACCGATGCCGAGGAAGAGGCTTTCATCCGGGCAATGAAGCGCAAAAAGAAGAAAAAGCGCAAGGGCTTGGGTATGTAATCAGAGTATCAACAATTAAAAAATCAATGTATGTCACAAGAAGACGATTTGAGGGCATTGGCGAAAATCATGGATTTTCTGCGTGCCGTGAGTATCATTTTAGTGGTCATGAACGTGTACTGGTTCTGCTACGAAGCCATCAGGATGTGGGGCGTGAACATCGGCGTGGTGGACAAAATCCTTCTGAACTTCGACCGCACGGCGGGGTTGTTCCATTCCATACTGTACACGAAACTGTTTTCCGTCCTTTTGCTTGCCCTGTCCTGTCTGGGTACGAAAGGTGTCAAGGGTGAGAAAATCACTTGGGGGAGAATCTGGACAGCATTTGCCGTCGGGTTCGTGCTGTTTTTCCTGAACTGGTGGTTGCTGCCCCTGCCGCTGCCGCTTGAAGCGGTGACGGGACTATATGTCCTTACCATTGGAACGGGCTATGTCTGCCTGCTGATGGGAGGTCTGTGGATGAGCCGTCTGTTGAAACACAATTTGATGGAGGATGTTTTCAACAACGAGAACGAGAGTTTCATGCAGGAAACGAGGCTTATCGAAAGCGAGTATTCGGTCAATCTGCCGACACGTTTCTATTACAGGAAACGCTGGAACAACGGCTGGATCAATGTGGTTAATCCCTTCCGTGCGTCCATCGTGTTGGGTACGCCGGGCAGCGGCAAGTCATACGCCGTTGTAAACAATTTTATCAAGCAACAGATTGAAAAGGGATTTTCGATGTATGTATATGACTTCAAATTCAGCGACTTGTCCACTATTGCCTATAACCATTTGCTGAACCACCCGGAGGGCTACAAGGTGAAACCGAAATTCTATGTAATCAACTTCGACGACCCGCGCCGTTCACACCGTTGCAATCCCATTCACCCGGATTTCATGGAGGATATTACGGACGCTTACGAGAGTGCCTACACGATAATGCTCAACCTCAATAAAACGTGGGTGTGACCTGTAAAGTCGCGTAATTGATTGTTAAACAGTGATATTAGTTGCATGATTTAACCCGCTGTTCCGTCAGCGGTAGCCTACTATAAGGTGCATCTCCAGTGATGGGTTGTGCCAAGCTTATAGGACAAAGTACACTCTCCGAAAGGACAAGACTGAACCGTGAGGGAACGTCAAGGGCGGTTAGTATCATACTGCCGAGTGGCGAGGCTGGATAGCATGGTTAACATAAGTGAACTGTCTTTAGCCATCGTGAGGTTTGAAGGAGCGGAAGATACTTTAGCTCTCACCAAAAGGTAAGCAGTCGGATAACCCCTGCCCATGTTGGGGTTACACGGACATGGCACTGCCGGTGGACTTGACAGAACCTAAACTATCCTTTTGTCAATTACGTGGAACAGGGCAAGCCTGTATCTCTCTCGTAACAACGCGAGTAAGCGAACCGCAAGGCAAGCCGAAAGGGGTGCAGGTATGAGATAACGGAGAAAGCGAACGCCTCCCTGTAATGGGGAGGATACGGATTGAATCGACATCACGGGCTGATTGTGGATAACATCATCCGACACGAAAGTGGGCAGACTTCCGTATATGGTAACTCTTTACAAGATAACTTTTAGAACTTTCAAAAGGAGGAAAGCAAATGAACGAAACTAAGACATCGTGTGCGCCTGCTGACAACAGGAATCTGACTTGGGACGGTATGAACTGGTCCAAGTGCGAAGCCTATGTCCGAAAGCTTCAAGCGCGTATTGTAAAGGCTCAGAAAGAAGGCAGACATAACAAGGTGAAAGCCTTGCAATGGATGCTCACTCACTCTTTTTACGCCAAGGCATTGGCTGTAAAGAGGGTTACTTCCAACAAAGGGAAGAAAACGTCTGGAGTAGATAAACAGCTTTGGGACTCTCCCAAGCGCAAGTACAAAGCAATCAGTGAACTGAAACGCCGTGGCTACAATCCGCAGCCACTCCGTAGGGTTCACATCAAGAAAACGAACGGTAAACTCCGACCGTTGGGAATACCGACCATGAAAGACAGGGCGATGCAGGCTTTATATCTCATGGCATTGGAACCGATAGCCGAAACGACAGGCGACCGTTTCTCCTACGGCTTCCGAAAGAAGCGCAGGACAATGGACGCAATCCGTCAGATTGATACGGTTTTAAACCGCCAACATTCTCCCGAATGGATTTTGGAGGGAGATATAAAAGGCTGTTTCGACCACATCAGCCACGACTGGCTCATTGAGAATATCCCTATGGATAAGACAATACTCAGAAAATGGTTGAAATGTGGAGCTGTGTTCAACGGAAAACTATTCCCGACAGAAGAGGGTACGCCACAAGGAGGTATCATATCACCGACACTTGCAAACATGGTACTTGACGGGCTTCAGCCGCTCTTGGCTAAAAGATTCAAAAGACTATGGCGTAACAACAAGACATTCCATTACAAGGTAAATCTTATTCGCTATGCTGACGACTTTATAATCACAGGCCGAGATAAGGAACTATTGGAAAACGAAGTCAAACCAATAGTGATAGAATTTCTCAAAGAAAGAGGTCTTACCTTATCCGAAGAGAAAACTACTATTACGAACATATATGACGGATTTGATTTCTTGGGTTTCAATGTAAGGAAGTTCGGCAAAAAGCTATACACATCTCCGTCCAAAGACGCACAGAAACGCTTTAGGGCAAAAATCAGTGACATAGTCAAAGGACATAAGATGTGTAAGCAGGAATCGCTGATACGAATGCTCAATCCTGTAATCACAGGATGGGGTAACTATTACCGATATGGTGCATCGACCGATGCTTTTCATGGTTGCGACTACCACATTTATAATCTCACGAAGAAATGGGCCTTACGTCGTCACCCTA
This sequence comes from Bacteroides sp. 1001302B_160321_D4, assembly GCF_015667765.1. NCBI lineage: Bacteria > Pseudomonadati > Bacteroidota > Bacteroidia > Bacteroidales > Bacteroidaceae > Bacteroides > Bacteroides sp. 1001302B_160321_D4. The sequence goes on from NZ_JADPLO010000002.1 coordinate 59,419, forward strand.
AGAAACGCAAGTCTTGGGTCGCAGACAGGTATTGGCATGAAATTCGGGGACGCAAATGGACGTTTGCGTGGAAATATGAAACGAAAAGTATGAAAGTGAACTACCTGACCCTTAAAAGATTGTCGGATATACATTATACTCCGTACAAGCAAGTCAAGGGAGAGGCAAATCCTTTTGACCCGGAATACGATGATTATTTCTCTCAGCGTAAGGAGCAACAAATGCTGGAATCTCTCAAAGGACGTAAGTCTCTCTTATATTTATGGAACAAGCAGAACCGGATTTGTCCGTTATGTGGCAAGGAAATAGACTGTACAAAAGCATGGAACGTCAACGAAATATCTGTTGGTGGTTCGATTGTACGGCAACTTGTCCACAACAACTGCTACAAGCGAAATAAACGAAAATGTTGAAAGTATGAGCCGATTTCTAACAACAAATAGAAATATTGAGTTGCTTGAGCCGTATGAGGGGAAACTCTCACGTACGGTTCTTAGGGGAGAAGGGGGCAGCAATGCCCTTGACTTACCCGATGTGCAAAAGCAGGGCGACTTCTTCGTGGAGTCTCCTATCATTCTGTTTGCCAGCATTATCTGGTATCTCAAAATCTATCAGAACGGGAAGTATTGCACTTTTCCTCATGCCATCGAGTTTCTGAACCGCCGTTACGAGGATATATTTCCGATACTGACCTCTTACCCGGAGCTGGAGAACTACCTTTCACCATTCATGGACGCTTGGCTCGGAGGGGCTGCGGAGCAGCTCATGGGGCAGATAGCGTCGGCGAAAATTCCGCTTTCAAGGATGATTTCACCGCAGCTCTATTGGGTGATGTCGGACAGCGAGTTTACGCTGGACATCAACAATCCCGAAGAGCCGAAAATCCTATGCGTGGGCAACAATCCCGACCGCCAGAACATCTACGGGGCGGCACTCGGATTGTACAACTCCCGCATCGTGAAACTCATCAACAAGAAGGGGATGCTGAAGTCGTCGGTCATCATTGACGAGCTGCCCACGATATACTTCAAAGGGCTGGACAATCTTATAGCTACCGCCCGAAGCAACAAGGTTGCCGTGTGTCTGGGTTTTCAGGATTTCAGCCAGTTGGTGCGAGACTACGGGGACAAGGAGGCGAAGGTGGTGATGAACACTGTCGGCAATATCTTTTCCGGGCAGGTGGTAGGCGAAACGGCAAAGACACTATCGGAACGGTTCGGTAAGGTGTTGCAGAAACGGCAGTCCATCTCCATCAACCGGCAGGACGTGTCCACCTCCATCAACACGCAGATGGACGCGCTCATCCCGCCGAGCAAGATTTCCGGTCTTACGCAGGGTATGTTTGTCGGTTCTGTGTCCGACAACTTCAACGAGCGCATCGAGCAGAAGATTTTCCACTGCGAGATTGTGGTGGATGCCGAAAAGGTCAAACGGGAGGAAAGTGCCTACAAGAAAATTCCTGTCATTACCGATTTCACGGACGAGGACGGCAACGACCACATGAAGGAAACGGTGCAGGCGAACTACCGGCGCATCAAGGAAGAGGTGAAGCAGATTGTGCAGGATGAACTGGAGCGCATCGCAGGCGATGACAACCTGAAGCATTTGTTGCAGCAGAAGTAAATAAAAAAATGAAGAAAGGCTTACCATAAACCTTTCTTCATTTTTTTAGAACTTAAGCATTATCCATACTTACTAAGATTCCGTTTTCCAAAATTTTTTGCAATGGAATTTTCTTTAAGATTTCTTGATAAGTGCTATAGAAGTCATTATCAAGTCCTATATAAACAATATTGTCATGTAATTCTTCTATAACACTAATATGTGAATGCAATTTGCACTTTTTATCAGAACAATCTGATACGATACTTTTAATTCGTTCCAACTTATTTAATAAATCATCATATTGAGATAACCCTTTTGTAGTTGGTTGTATTTGATAATTAGTTTTCTTTGCCGGTTGTATATTATGTTCAGGATCTAATAATACTATGTGAAATATAGAAGAATCCCGATCAAAATAACCTACAATACGCCCCGTACTTTTTGTTATCGAAAATTGCATTATTGGAAAATCTGTCTCATTGTCCAATATTTCTTTTGGTAGCCAATCTAAATCTTTTCGTTGAATAGGAATGTTTTTAGCACTCCAATCTATTGGATGACATCTTAATGCAATACTACCTCTATTTTCTTCTAATACTTCTTGCGGTGTCATAGTACCCAAAGCACCTAATCGTTCAAGAAGCCCAATATGCCATCCCTTAGAACACTCTCCAATCTGAAAATTAGGTATCTGCTTAAAGTAAGAGAAGGAAAAAGTTATCTTCCTTCTCTTTAACTCATTTTCTTGTTCTTTGGTAACTAATGATTTGTTTCCGTATTTAGGAGAATCTGAATTAAGATTTAATAGTTTCCCATTTTTTCCCATAATACTCAATCATTAGTTCTGGAGTAATAACCTTGTCACAACGCTCATTTACATTTAAATCTCCACGTGTTTCAATCCAAGGCATCTCATTGTGGGACAATCGTTCTAATTCAGCACCGCTATATTTAAGATAATTCTCCAATATAAAGTCAATAAATTCAGCGTCTTCTGATGATAAACTCACATTGTGATTCATGCAATCATCAATATTGATTTCTGAATAGAGATATTTTGTAGAATTAAATCGATTGTAGATTTCTCGATTTACCGGACCATGAATCCATGCTTCAAACTCGCCGTCAAACATAGGTTTTTTATTGATACCATAAGACCATGCTTGAACATAATACAATAACTTCTGCAACTTTAAATTTATTAAAGACGCAAATCTATCTTCCGATTTTACTCGTAAGATAATGTAGTCTGTTATATCGTGTATTGAGTTCATCTGAATTATGACTATATCAATTTCAATGCAAAGTTAATATCTTTTTCTAATATAACAAAATAATGAATTGAATTGATGTGATTTATTCTAATGAATTTGTTTTTTATCTCCTCATACGATCCAACTCATCATCGCGCAGCATCTTCTCGTTCAGTTTTTCCTGCATTTTGTCAAGGAAGTAGGTGCGGCTTTCGTTCTTCCGGCGTTTGATATCAGTGTAGAAGCGGTAGCAGTCTTTAGAATCAACCCCGAATATCTTATAGAGAAGTGGGGCGAGCTGTTTGAGCGGCATATTGCCGTTGTTGATGCAGCCCATCACGTCTATGCCGTAGATAAGTTCCACGAGGTCGATGGCATTGCCCGTCCATTGAAGAAGGCTGGCGGTGGTTTCTGTTGCGTTGTTGGCGGATATTAGTGGTGGCACTTGGGGCGTGGCAAGGAATTTCTGCATCTTTCTTACGAAAGACAGAGCCTTGCTGACGTAGGCGGCAATCTCTCTTTTTTCTTCTGACAGATTACGTACGGGATGGTGCTGCAACTCGATTTCGATGTAGGCAAGCGCGATGACGGTAAGGTTCATGTCCATGCCGCCGTTGCACAGTTCGATCACTTGGGTGGCGAAAGCCGTGTATGCCGTTTCCATATTGCAGTCGCCGGCTTCGTTTATCAGGCGGAAAAAGTCGGTTTCCGCCAGCAAGAAATAATTCATGGTTCTGTCAATTTTGAAAATTACACTTTGTTTTCTGCGTGCGCACATGAATATAATTGGCAAAAAACGCGGCAGAAAATAAAAAATCCAACACTCAATTTTACAAAGTGCTGGATTTCAGAGGTATAAAATTCAGTATTTTTTCACAAGGACAAATTATCTCCGACTTAAATTGTTTGTAATCGGAACATTTATTCTATTCCTGAAAATAGAAATGTATGCTTGCCGCACATTTTGGCTATCTTGCTTTTTTATCAAGGATATAGATAATGCGACATACACCGTTGGGATAGCTTTTCAAAGAGGAAAGCGTCCAGTGTTGCTCTGGCAGAGCCGACTTAAAAAAATGTCGTCCGCTTCCGGATATGAAAGGAACGGTGTATAGTATGATTTCATCCACAGCGTGCATCCGCAGCAGTCCGTTTATATAGTCTGCCGTGTCCGGTGTGGCTTCCGCGAGGTAACGGATGTTTGTGCAGTCTTTTCTCCATTCGTGCAGCATTGAAATGGAATAGTCCGGTGTCACACGGTAAAAGGCTTTCTTCCTGATTTCATCAAGACCGCAACGGTCAAGGCACAAATCCTGATGTGCTTTATCATATAACTCTGAAGAAAGACATCCGTCCATCGTCAGTACGGCGAGAATCTGAACTTTACCCATAATCGTTTCCTTTCGTTAGGCAAGGGTAAAAAAGTAGCGTGCAATTCACACTACCTTCAAGCGATGGCTCTGGTAAAGCCTTTACGGAGAGTACGTGAATGCACGCTATGCGTAAGCATAGCATAAGCATCACGCAATCGTCTCCGTAGTTCCAATTTACCAGATTTTCGCTTGAAACGCCTTGCGGTCTTATCCTATATGTTGGCGGCGAAAAGCTCCTGCCAATCGCCGTTTTTCTCAAATGTTATGCAAAGATAGCCAAATTCAGTGAATTACGGGCTATGATTGCTTGAATTTATATTTAATCTCCTATGCGCACTTTATCTCCTATCGAAACATTAATCTTGTCCAGGACTCCCGATATCTGCGATTTTATTTCGATCTCCTTCATCGGAAAAACATTGCCGGATATGTTTATTTCCTCTTTGATCTCGCGATATTGTGGTTGTGTAGTTTCGTAAATTGCCTTTGTACCTCTTAGCGAAGAACGAAAAGCAACAAATGCCAGTGTGGCGGAAAAGATGCAAATTAATATAATCTTAAATGTCTTCATTATCCTATATTTTCGTTTCTAATGGCGTCAATGGGTTGTATAACAGATGCTTTCATAGCCGGAAATGCTCCGGCAATGACACCGGACAAAATCAAGATAACCAAAGCGAGAACAGCTACATTTATATCTATTTCTGCATGCTTTATCATTGTCGCGTGACGGGCGCTTTCGAGCAACCAATTTATAATCTCAAGAATAGCTGCACCTGATATCAATCCGATGATACCGGAGATTACAGTTATGATGACAGATTCCGTCAGCATTAACACAAGAATGGATTTAGGAGTTGCTCCTACAGCCTTACGGATGCCTATTTCGCTACTCCTTTCTTTGATCACGACAAACATGATGTTGCTTACTCCAACAATACCACTTATCAGAAAACAAATTCCTACGATCCAGATAAACATTTTCAATCCATCAAAGAGTCCCTCAAAAGCAGATGTTTGTGTCTCAAAATTGATTATCTGTAAGGCTTGCTTATCAGAATAAGCAAATTGGTATTTATTAGCGATGAAGGCTCTCAGCTCATTCTCAAATCGCTTGGAATCAACTTCTTTGTTCAGATATAAACAGAAAGCGCGCAATGGAGTCTTATTGTCAATACAGTTTATGTAACTTGAGAAGGGCACATATACCGAATTGATTTCCGAAGCGCTGAAAATATCATCATTCTTTAGTACGCCTATCACCTTAAAATCAATACCGGCAATGTTGATCGACTTACCCAACGCTTTTTGATTATTAAATAAGGTCGTACTGACATTTTCGCCGATAATGGTAACATTACGGGTATTCTCGTCATCTCCTTTATTAAAATATCGTCCATCTTCGTTGATTTTAAGTATCTTAATTCCCATATAGTTTTCATTGATTCCTATAATCTTAAAAAGTCCGCTTTTAGCTTTATTCATCACTTGCGAATAAGGTCCTGTTATTTCAGGCGAAATAGCTTTTATCCCCGGGAACTGTTTCTTTATGCGGTTAAGAAAATGCAAATCGAAATGCAATTGTTCCCCTTCTCTGATATTCTTATACTTCACCCAGAATCCTCATCATTCCATACCATGACGGATTCACCATAAGTTACTAACGTGGTCACATAGCGGTGTGTGGTATTGATATTGTGCTGGGTTTGAAAAATAGCGATTGATTCATTCTCTATTTTCTGTACACGACTACGCTCGTGCAGAACAATAGCGACCATGCTGCCAATGATCGCCATTAAAAGAAAGTATCCTATAAATATTTTATGCTGCAAAAGTATTTTCATTGGCTTGATATTTTACAATCCAAATATTGCTTTCGTACAATATCTACATGCGGCAGAATCACGAAAAATATCCGAGATGAATAACACTAATAATAATTTCAAATTTTTCTATTTATTGCAGTTACATTCCTCCTCCCAACACATGATAAAGTTTGATTACACTTTGTATGCGTTCAAAACGAGTTTGTAGCTGTTGCACTTCCGCTTCGAGAAGAGACTGTTGGGCGGTCAACACTTCCAGATAGGTGGCATTGGAATGACGCATAAGCGATTCTGTCTTTCGCACAGCATCGCATAATGTTTCAACCTGTCGAGCATTGATTTCAATTTGCGATTTTGCCGTCTGCCATGCAGTCAGAGCATCGTTCACTTCTTTTCCAGCGTTCAGCAATGATTGCCGGAACAACAGTTTGGCTTCTTCCTGACGGCTTTTGGCTATCTTCAAGTTGGCGATGTTTGTGCCCCGGTTGAATAAGGGCTGTGTCAGGGAACCGATGGCATTGAGCAACCATTGTCCGGGATTTACGATTACGCCACCGCCGTTATTAGTCCATCCAAGAGTCCCCGAGAGGGTAATATTGGGATAGAAGGCGGCACGAGCCGCATTGGTGGCGTAGAACGCCTGCGCCAGTTCCATTTCAGCCTGACGCACGTCGGGACGGTTGGAAAGCAGTTGCAAAGGGACTCCAATCGAGACAGTATCGGGGAAAGCAGCCTCGGCCAGATTACTTCGTCCAATCGAGTGTGACGGCATGGCAAGTATCGCAGACAGGGCATTTTCTGTTTCGGAAATACTCTTGCGTATGGATAACAGGGATGCTTCGAGTCGCATCACGTTCGCCTTTGCCTGCAATACGCCGGCTTCGTTTGATTTCCCCACTTTTTTCAACGCTTCAAGAGTACGTACGGTAGTCCGCCAGTTCTCCAAAGTCCGGTTACTTATTGCCATTTGTGCGTCAAGCATGGCAAGGGTGTAGTAACTGTCTGCAATAGTGGCGACAAGCTGTGTCTGTACGGCCTGCCGGTAGGCACGGCTTCCTTGTAACGCGGCGGCTGCACCACGCTTTGCCGCCGTAAGTTTGCCGAAGATGTCCAGTTCCCAGCTTGCCGACGCTCCCACATTATATGTCTTTGCCGTTGCTCCGTCATGTTTATTGGCATTACCTTCGGCAGTCAGTCCCAGTGATGGAAGATATGATAGTCTGGCAGTCATCAGGACGGCTTCTGTCGCTTCCACGCGTAACCGTGCCACATTGAGGTCTGTGTTCCGTTCAAGTCCGGTTTCAATCAAGGACTGGAGTTTCGGGTCGGTAAACATTTCCCGCCACGACAGGGACGCGATGGTCGTTGTATCAATGTCCGCCGGTACGTCCCGATACAGATTCTCCGTTGAGAGGTCAGGACGATGATACCGGCTGTATGTGCCACAACCGGCAAACATCCATCCTGACAATATGATATATATTACTGTCTTCTTCATTTAATTATGCTTAACACGTTCTTGAATATATTGGAATACAATAAACAATGACGGCACAAGGAACAACAGAGCCAAAGTACCGACAATCATTCCACCGATTACACCTGTGGCAAGCGAACGGCTGCCGTTGGCACCCACTCCGTGCGCCATCATCAGCGGGACAAGACCGAACACCATGGACAGCACAGTCATCAATATAGGGCGCAGGCGGACTTTTGCCGCACTGTATGCTGCCTGTGCCAGCGTCATGCCTTCCGACCGCCGCTTGCCGGCGTATTCGGTAAGCAGGATGGCGGTCTTGGCAAGCAGGCCGATAATCATGATTAATCCGGTCTGCATGTAGATGTTGTTCTCCAGACCGAAGAGCCACGCAAACAGGAAACTGCCCATTAGTCCGCAAGGCACCGACAACAGAACCGCGAAGGGTATGAACACGCTCTCATACAAGGCGCACAGAATCAGATAGACCAGAACCATGCAGAGCAGGAATATAAGCGTGGCATTGTTGGTCGTCTTGCTTTCCTCACGCGAAATGCCGCCAAACTCGTATGTGTAATTTGACGGAAGCACTTCACGTGCCGTCTCGCCGATGGCTTCGAGCACCTGCCCTGAACTGTAACCCTGCGCCGGCGACCCGCTAATCGAGATGGCGTTGAACAGGTTGAAACGGGTGAGGTCTGACGGGCCGTTGGTCTTGGTCAGGCGCACGAACCGGCTCAAAGGCGACATGCCGCCATCGGAGGCGCGCACATACATGTGGTGCAGGGATTCCGCATTCACACGATATTCCGCCGGAGCCTGCATGGTCACATGGTAGAGCTTGGAGAACCGGTTAAAGTCGGAAACATATTGTCCGGTATAATAGCCCGACAATGTGGAAAGCACATCTGCGGGCGACACACCCGACTGCTCACATTTGGCGGCATCGATATCCACCCAGTATTGCGGATAGTCCGTGGCAAAGGAGGAATAGACTTCGCCGATTTCGGGTCGTTGCGACAAGGCTTCGACAAACTTGTCCGCCTCTTCCTTGAAAGCGGCGATGTTTCCGCCCGCCTTGTCCTGCAAATAAAGCTCGAAACCGTTTCCCATGCCGTACCCGGCAATCATCGGAGGCGACATGGCGAACACCGTGGCATCGGGAATATCTGAAGTGGCGGCATAAATCTTTCCGATGACATCATTCACCGACTGCCCCTCTCCCTTACGATCCTCCCAGTCTTTGAGTGTCACGAAATACATCGCCTGCGAGGGACCGGAACCGCTGAAAGAGAAACCGGCTACCGCACCGCTGTATTCAATCTCGCCGATGCTGTCGAGACGGCTGTTGATACGCTCCATCACCTTACTTGTCTGAGCCATGGATGTGCCGGGCTTCGTGTTCATGCTCACCATGACCGTCCCGGTGTCCTCTTCGGGAATAAGTCCCGTCTTTGTGACATTGACCAGCAGCACCAGCAACCCGAAAGAAATGCCTATGATGCTCCACAACAGCCATCGGCGATGGATAATGAACATCACTCCACGTACATAGCGTCGGCTCAGACTGTCGAAGACGGCATTGAACGCTTTACGGAAACGGGCTGCAAAATTGTTCTTAGTGTTGCCCTGCTCATCGATATAGGGTTTCAGCAGCAGCGCGCAAAGTGCCGGTGAGAGTGTGAAGGCATTGACTGCCGAGATTCCCACGGCAACAGCCATCGTGATACCGAACTGCGTGTAGAACGCTCCCGAAGTCCCGCCCATCATGGCTACGGGGAAAAACACTGCCATAAAGATTATGGTAGAGGTCAGGATAGCCGACGAAACGCCTTTCATGGCATCATCAGCCGCGAGAACTGCTGATTGATAGCCCTCATCGAACTTCGCCTGCACCGCTTCCACCACCACAATGGCATCATCGACCACGGTTCCGATGGCAAGCACAAGCGCGAACAGGGTGAGCAGGTTGATGGAGAATCCAATCATGGACATCACGGCAAATGTGCCGATGATGGAAACGAAGATGGATATGGTAGGGATAAGCGTTGACTTGATGTCCTGCAAGAACACATACACCACCACGATGACCAGAAGTATCGCTTCCAATAAGGTGCGGAGGACAGAGTGGATGGAGGCATACAGGAACTTGTTGGTATCGGTAAGCACCACGAATTCCGTCCCTTCGGGCAAGTCCCGGCTAAGGTCGTCAAGCACTTCGTGAATCTCCTTGATGGTGCTTGATGCATTGGACCCGGCTTTCTGGTTGATGAGCATCATAGCTGCCGGATGCCCGTTCACCTCGGAGGAATAGTTGTAGTATTCATCGCCCAGTTCCACATCGGCAACCTCTTTCAACCGAAGCACATTGCCGCCCGGCAGTGACTTGACGACCAGCTCACCGAACTCTTCCGCTCCGGACAAGCGTCCGCGGTATTTCATCGTGTATTCATTGGCGGTAGGATGATTGGCACCGAAGGAGCCGGTGGCGGCCTCGATGTTCTGTCGTGCAAGTACGGCAGAGATGTCATCGGGGATAAGCCCGTATTGCGCCATCTTGTCGGGACGCAGCCAAAGTCGCATGCTGTAGTTGGAACCGAACAACTGTGCCTTTCCCACGCCGCTGATACGTTTCAGCCTCGGCTCGACATTGATTTTCACGTAATTGCTCAGGAAGGTCTGGTCGAAGCGGTCATCGGGCGAATAGAGCGCGAAAGTCATCAGTTCGGCATTCTGCTGCTTTTCAGTGGTGACACCGGTCTTGGTGGCTTCCGCCGGAAGTTGGCTCAGTGCGCCGTTCACGCGGTTCTGCACGTTTACCGCCGCCATGTCCGCGTTGGTTCCCTGTTTGAAATAGATGTTGATGGAAGCATCTCCCGTATTCGATGCCGTGGAAGTCATATAGGTCATGTCTTCCACTCCGTTGATGGCTTCTTCCAGAGGGGTTATCACTGCCTTCTGCACGGTTTCAGCGTTTGCTCCCGGATAAGTTGCGAATACGTTGATGGTCGGAGGTGCGATGTCGGGGTATTGTTCCACCGGCAAGGAAAACATGGAAATCATGCCCAACAGTACAATCACCACCGAGATAACGCCCGAAAACACCGGGCGGTCTATAAAAAATCGCAGGTTCATTTCGTTTCGTTTTTAGGGGTTATGCTCATGCCTTCTCTCACCAGTCCCACGCCTTCGGCGACAATGGTGTCACCGACCGAAAGACCTTCTTTTACGATAAACCGGTTGCCGTCGTTCAGGCGGTCCACCGTGAGATAGGCGGCTTCCGCCTGTCCGTTTTTCAGACGGTAAGCGATAATCTTGTCCTGCAGTTCCACGGTGGCGGTCATGGGAATGGTTACGGCCTCCGTTTTCGGGTTTTGAAGGATGACATTGCCGATGCTGCCACTCAACAGTTCGCGGTCGGGATTGGGGAACAGGGCTTTGATTTGTACCGTTCCGGTAACAGGATCCACCACGCCGCTTACGGTTTCAATACGTCCTTTCGCCTTGTACAGGCTGCCGTCGTTGAGTTGCAGGCCCACTTCCGGCGTCCCGGCTATCATGCTGTCAATCGAGCCATAGCGAGCCGAATATCGCCGTAGCATATTCTCCGAAATGGAGAAATAGGCATACATCTCCGCATTGTCGGACACGACCGTGAAAGGCTGTGCCATATTGGGACCGACAAGCGCACCGATGCGATAGGGCAATGTGCCTACTACTCCGTTGCTCGGGCTTTTGATTTCCGTATAGGAGAGATTGTTGCGTGCATCCGATTCTTGTGCCTTTGCCTGTTCGAGTTCAGCACACGCCACTGCCAGTTGGTTCCGGGCGAGAGAAAGCTCGTAGTCGGATATGACCTTCTCGTCAAACAATGCCTGCTTGCCCCGCAGCTCGATTCTTGCCGTTTCCACTTTTGCCTGTGCCGCGCTGACATTGGCCTGCGCCGTGCGTAATGCCGCCCGATAGGGCACTTGGTCAATTACAGCCAATACTTGACCGGTCTTCACCCGTTCACCCTCTTTCACTTTCAGACGGATAATGCGCCCGGATATTTGCGGCAGGATGTCCACATCCTGCCGTCCGCGTATGGCGGCGGAATAGGACTCGGAGATTTCCACCGGACTTGCCGCGACCTTTATGACCCGATAACTCTGCACCGCATCCTGCTTGCCGTCCGCCTGCCTGCATCCGGTCGGCAGGAACAGCATGAGAGCAAATGCGGCGAAATTCGTGATAATGAATTGCTTGTTCATATTTTCTTCTTGTTTTGTATTAATTCATAAATTGATTTTTGGAACATGAATAAAAGTTTATCTTTTTCGTTCATGCGGATATTATCAGAATAACCGTCTTTTGTTATTTGATACCCACATGGCTTAACCATAAAAATGCCTAAGCCCTTAGTGTACGAACTTACTTCTGAGGCATAGTCTTTACTTGTATTTAATGGAACTTTCCCTTTAATATGACACCACTCATTATTGCAACTGATGTCTTCAATCTCAGACATCATTTTTTGCAAATCTGTAATAGCTTTGGAACTTGCCTCCTGGGGTATCTGCAACTCAAAATATAGCATCGGTTCGAGAATGTCCACACCTGACTGTTGCAAAGCCAGCCTGAAGACATAAGGGGTCAGCTGCCTGAAATCAGCAGGTGTACTTACCGGGCTATAATATTCGGCTTGAGTAAAAGTCACTTTCAGATCTGTCACTTCCCATCCATGTAATCCTGATTGGCAAGACATACGGATTCCTTCAAAAACGGCATTTTGAAAAGAATGGTTCAGATAACCATAGGAGATGTCACTTTCGATCTGCAACCCTGTCCCTAACGGCAAGGGTTCAAGAGTCAGCCCTATTGTGGCCCAATAAGGGTTGGGTGGCACTTCGATCTGAATAATCTTATTGACCTTTTTTACAGGTCGTTCTTTGTAGATAGTCTTGATCTCATCAAAATGGATCTTGACGGAAAACCGTTCTTCCAGCAATGTCTGTATGATTTCCTTTTGGGTCAAACCATATAACGAGATTTCCAATTCATCGCTATATGAGTTTATGGAAAAGGACAAAGACGGGTCTTCAATCCACAATGTATTCAGAGCGGATATAACCTTGCTCCTCTCTTCGGGCTTGTCTGGCCGGACGGAGGATTTGAGAGCGGGATGCTGATGAGATAATCCTTGAATCAAACAAGGCTCAGCACCTAAATAATCTCCGATTCGAAAATCTTCCATATCCTCTACAATCGCGATATCATTGGCACCCACTTCATCAACATTTATCTCTCTGCCCTGATAAATAGTTTTCAGATTTTTAATCTTGATGGATTTTTCCGAATCGTTGATTCTTACAACGTCTCTAAGTCTCAGACTTCCGTCAATTATTTTTAGAAAACTTCTTTTATGTCCTTTGGGGTCATGCTCTATCTTATAGAGATAAGCTGAAAGTCTGTCTGAGACTGATGCCGGAGGAAGTATAAAAGAAGTGATGGCGTCCATCAACTCATTGATGCCGATATTGAACATTGCTGATCCATGTAGCACCGGATAGACTTTGGCTTTTGCCACAAGAGCGATTATCGTATTCCAATAATCAGTCGGTGGAATTTCGCTATCCGCCAAATATCGTTCCAATATGTTGTCGTCATGGTCGCATACAAATTCTTTGTATTCTTCCTTTATATATGTTTGGGAGCAAACTGGATAAACCGATCCATCGACAACAGTTTGCATACACAGGACATCTTGCGACAGATTTGTTTTTATATCCAGATACAAACGCTCCAAATTCACACCGGCACGGTCAATCTTATTGATAAATATAATTGTCGGGATTTGCAGCTTCTGTAAAGTATTGAACAGCAACTTTGTTTGCGCTTGTATGCCTTCCTTTGCGGATAAGATGAGGACTGCTCCATCAAGCATTTTGAATGTCCGCTCCACTTCCGCAATAAAATCCATGTGTCCCGGAGTGTCAATGATATTGCATTTCACTCCATTCCAGATAATAGATGTCGTAGAAGCCCGAACAGTAATTCCTCTACGTTTCTCTATATCCATAGAGTCTGTTATGGTGTCACCATTATCCACACGGCCGCACTTTTCCGTTGCTCCACTGGCAAACAGCAGATTCTCGGTTACGGAAGTTTTTCCTGCATCAATGTGAGCAAGAATTCCTAAATTTATAATATTCATTTGGATTAAGCAATAATATACTACAATAGATGCATTGTCGAAACGCACCTTTTAATACCTCCTCGTAGCATGTGAGAACTACAGGATTACTAACTCGTATTAATATGTATATTATTACTGCCGCATAACGATTGCAAAATTACACAAAAAAAATATATCTAACAAAAGTGGGAGGATTTTTTAACTTTTTTTACCATAGACATTTTATTAGGGAAGCGTAGGTTCAACTGGTAAGTACAAATAAGTAGAAATGTTTGAACAACAACGTTTTAGGAAGTTGAAAAAAATCAAGTTTCTCTCTCGGTATAACGTTTATTTTGGCCAATATCTTCTTTAGTTTGGCATTTGAGTATTTCCCATTCGTGTTCTATTTAGCTCCTTATTATGAGTATGTAGCAAGTTGCTTATCAAATTCAGCCTCTTTGAGGGTCAAATATGGTTTTGCAAATGGTGACTGACAAGACATAAACAAGGTCAGCAGGATTTTTTACATAAATGGACATGAATGTATATAACCTAAAATAAGAATAAATTTTAATAAGGGCTGCCCAAAAAGAAAAAAAATGCAGTTGCCATCCTACAGATACTTGCAGAAAGGATAAAATTTACTTTTAGACCTTTTGGGATAGCCCTTATTAATACTTCAGATAAAATTCCTTAGGTTATATTTTCAATCCTTTGGACCGGGTTTCCTCCTTGGCATACAGTCCCGGACGCCCGATTATGACATGGTTGGCAACGATACTATCCGCCGGACTGCGTATCTGCGGCGGTGCATTTTCGGGATATTGCGCCTGCCTGTTCCTCACATCTTCCGCTTCCGGCTTGAGCTGTTGCCCTTCATTCTCCTTTTCTGCGACTTCGGGCGTGGGTGGCGCAAGCTCCAGCTGAATTTTTCGGTCAAGGGCGGCAAGTTCGGACTTCAACTGCTTCAGCTCGTCCTCCTTCTTCCACACCTTACCCGCTATCTCCTGTAACTGCGGTATCTCCATCTCCAGCACCTCGTTCTTCGCCTTGTACTGGTCGATGATGGAGGGTATCCTCTCCATCGCGTTGAGGAAGTTGCGGGCGGCGGCCAACGGGTCAGCCATCGCCAGATGCCCGTTGTTGTAGGTGTACTTGTAGTTCCCCTCGACCACGAAGCGGTTGTCGGTGAACTCCAATCCCTCTTTGAGTATCCTTTCGCTCACCACCTTTATCGGAAAACCGTAAAGTTCACCGACCTGCGTGTACAACCCTCCGGTCGTGGCATTCTTGGCTATCTCCTGCAAACGCTTTCCGATGACCTTCTCATCGGCGGAATCCACTCCGTCCACCTTTATTATATTAAGGCGGTTGCCCTCCTTGTCGGTCTGCACCACCGACAGGAAGCGGTTCCAGTCCTCCGTCATGGCATCTATGAAAGCCGTGTTGTTGCGCAACTCGCCGGTCTTTGACTCCAGCTTGAACTCCGAATCACGCTTGCCCTTGTTGAACGACTTGCGTTCCCCTTCGAGCGATGCGATCCGCTTTTCCAGTTTCGCCTTGTCCAACAGGTCGGTATTGCCGGAGAGCAACGCCATGTATTCCGAGAAATTCATGCCCGATTTTTCGTCCATTGCCCCCTCGTCGATGGTACGCGCACCCATCGCACCGCTTTTGAGCTGGCTTATGAAAGTCTGCTTGCAGTGCAGGAGGTTGAACTTGTAGCTGTCCAGTGACTTCTCCACCGCGTAGATGATTACATCCACGTTGTTCCCGGCGAAATGTTTGGCAATCTCATTACCTGCCCTAACTCCGCGTCCGTCACGCTGTTGCAAGTCGGACGGTCGCCACGGCGTATCGAGATGATGAATTGCCACACACCGTTTCTGTGCGTTCACACCCGTTCCGAGCATGGAGGTGGAGCCGAACAGCACACGCACCGTCCCGGCGTTCATGGCATCTATCACCGCCTTCCGAGCCTTGTCGGTCTTGCACTCCTGAATGAAGCGCACCTCGCTTGGCGGTATGCCGTAGTCCTCCGTCAGTTTGCGCTTGATTTCCGAATAGACGTTCCACCCATCGCCCGGCTGGTAAGTCCCCAAGTCAGAGAAAACGAACTGCGTGCCTTTCTGCGCGTCGTATTTTTGATAATACTCCGCGATTATTTTGGCACAGTGGCTCGCCTTGTTGTCGGGGTGGTCTTCGTAATGCGGGTCTATCATGCGCATGTCGAGTGCCATCTTCCGGGCATAGTCCGTGGCGATAAGCATCTTCGCCTTTTCCTCCGTTTCCGAAAGCGGCAGTCTGCCCAACAGGGTGGCGTCGCCCGTCTTGGCGAATTGCATCAGCTTCTGTATGAAGTCCTCCTGCTCCGGCGTGGGCGGTATGTGGTGCAGTATCTCGTTTTTGTTGGGACGGTCCACGCCCACATCCTCCGCCGTGCGGTAGTCCGTGATTTCATTATAGAAGGCGGCAAGCTCCGGCACTTTGATGAAGTAGCGGAAACGCTCCTTCTGCACCACGTTGTTCGTCACGTTGAACTCAAAATCCGTTGTCTTCTTGGCAAATATCGCCGACCACGCATCAAAACATCGAATGTCCTGCCGTTCCAGCTCCTTCGGGCGCAGGTACTTGAACAGCAGGTACAGCTCAGTCAGCGAGTTGCTGATAGTCGTGCCGGAGAGGAAGGTCGCCCCCAAGTCCTTGCCCGTGCGCTCCTGTATGGTGCGTATGGCAAAGAGCATGTTAAGTGCCTTCTGGCTTCCCTCGCTGTTCCCCAATCCCGCCACACGGTCGTGGCGCGTGTTGAAAGTCAGATTCTTGAACTGGTGCGATTCATCAATGAAAATGTGGTCGATGCCCATCTGCTTGAAGTCCACCACGTCGTCCGTGCGTGACTTTATGGCGTGTTCCACCTTCTCCAATTTCGCTTCAAGGTTATGCTTGCGCTTCTCCAGACCTTTCAGCATCGCCCGCGATACGTTCTTTCCCTGCTGGCGCAGCACTTCGAGGTTTTCCTCCACCGTGTCAAGCTCCGCTTGCAGGATGCGCTGCTGCAACTCCGGCGACTGCGGTATCTTGCCGAACTGGTCGTGCGACATAATGACACAATCGTAGTCGTTGTTCTTGATGTTGTTGAAGAAACGCACGCGGTTGGCGGTCGAAAAGTCTTTCTCCGAAGCGTACAGAATCCTCGCGTTGGGATATGCCGCTTGATAGGTGGCGGCAATCTCCGCAACATTGGCTTTCAGCCCGATAATCATCGGCTTGTGCGCCAAGTTCAGACGCTTCATTTCATGCGCGGCGATGCACATTATCAGCGTCTTGCCGGTTCCAACCTCGTGGTCACAAATTCCGCCGCCGTTCTGTTTCAGCATCCAGACGCAATCCATCTGCGAGGGATAGACGCTCCTGATGCCCCGGCTTGCCAGCCCTTTCAGATTGAGGTCGGGAAAAGTCTGATGCGAGCCGTCATACTTCGGGCGCACGAAACAGTTGAACTTGCGGTTATACATCGTCGTCAGCCGCTCCTTGAACTGTGGCGACTGCTCTTCGAGCCATTCGGAGAAGCCGTTTCGTATCTCGTCAATCTTGGCGTTGGCGAGTTGTATTCCCTCGCTGTCGCGCATCTTGATGTCGTTGCCATGCTCGTCCTTGCCGATGGACTTCATCATGTCAGGGCAGGTGTTGTGCAGGGCGTGTTTTAGGAGGTGCATACCGTCATAGTTCCGGTAATACCCCTTCACCAGAAACTCGTCCGTGATTTTCATGGTGCGGTAGCCGCACACCACCGAAAACTCGTCCATGCTTGCGGAATAGGCGATTTTCACCTCCGTGTCGAACAGCCGGCTCATGTAGGCGGCATAGACACCCGTCGGAATCCAGCGTTCCCCGAAATTGAAGTCCAGATCCTCGAAGGCGATGCGCTGCGGCTCGGCATCTTTCAGAGCCTCCAACGCCTGCTTCACCTCCGGCATACGCTCATTTTCGGGATTGTCACCCATCCATGCCTCTATGCGTTCCGCTTTCTCTATGACATTTCCGGCGATGAAACGGTCTTTGATTTCGTAACCGGTCACGAGCGGATTGTAGTAGATGCGCCCTTGCAGGGCAGTGAGCAAATCCTCCGCCGTGCTGTCGGTTATCTCCCGCATATAGTCGAGATTGACCGTACCATATTTGTTGAGCGACGCAGACAGGGCTTCTTCGGGAGAGCCTACGTTGGCATGGCTCTCCACCGCGAAGGAAACAGGATGCTCGAAGATGTCCGCCTTGACGAACTTTCCGTTTTCCATCCGTTCCAGCGAAAGGATGTCGCGCCCGCCCGCATCCATCATCACTAACTTCACGTTCTGCTTGGCGTTGAGGTTGCCGTAGCGCATGACAAACTCATCGTAACAGGTATTCAGATGCTCTCGCCACGGAACATTTGCCTCGCGCCGGAGCGATTCATAACGGTACAGACGCTCGTAGGCGTCACGCAGCGACACATACAACAACGCCTTTTCCTTCTGGTATCCTTTCAGGTCGAGCGGCTGGAATGTCGCCCCGTATGGCGTGATGTCTTTCAGGTAGCCGATGTTATGACGCCCCCGGTCAGCCACCAGCGACCCTTCGCGCAGGTGCATCTCCGGCGTGCGGTGGTAGGCACGCGGAGAAAGGTCCACGACTTCCTCCTTCGGCTTTTCCGCTTCGATGTCGGGGAAAAGGAAAGTCCCCACCGCTTCCGATGGGGTATCTGTAACGGCAGGTGCGGCGACTGCCTCCGGCTGTGTTTCCTCCTGTCGTGGCTGCTCACGGGAAGTTTCCGGCACGGCTTTCACTTCCGTCTTTTCCGCCACTTGTTTCTCGTTATGCTGCCTTGCCAGTTCCCGAAGTTCTTTCCTACGCTCCGGCGTCAAACCCATCATCATTTCATAGAAACCGTTGATGGGAGGATTGGTATCCCAGTCCAGTGTGGCATAGATGTCGTCCGGGTCGGCAGGCTTGGCGGTGTTCTCCGCTTTCACCTCCTTATTCTCCATTGCGGGTTTTGCAGTTGGAGCTGTCGGTGTAACCGTGACTTTCGGTTTGGGCGGAGTGGACTTTGCCGTAACTGCCTTTTTCACCGTCTTTTTCTTTTTGGAGGTTTTCGGTTGGCTGACCTCTTCCGTCATCCCCCAGAGGTCAAGCAGGGTGAGCTGCACGCCTGCGGAATATTGCGGGCGCGGTTCTATCTCCGGCTTTTCATCTGCGGGTTGCGGCTTTTCTGTCGGAGTTTCCACCGTCTGCGCCGAGGATACTGTTTCCAATTTTATGGCAGGACGCTCTACTTTATTTTGAACGGCAACTTTTTCTTCCGTTCCTGCCTGCCGGATTGAACCCGAATACAAGCGCATGGCAAGCCTGTAATGGAAATCCTCGTCGAGCATACGGCGCAAATCCCCGGCGATGCCTGCTGCCTTGCCCTCGTGCAGATAAACCATAGCGGGCTTCCCGTAGGGGTCTGTGTCAAGTTTCGCCATCGTATGCACGATGCGTTCCGGGTGGTGGATGAAATAGGCGTTGTCGGTCAGGGCGGTTTTCGTGTCCGTCTGTATCACGGTCATCAGCCGCTCGTCCTGCGACATTTCCTTCTTGCTGAGGTTCTTTTGCAGGACAATCAGGTCACTGCCCACCTCCGTGCCCGCGTTGTCCGTGAACAGGTTGTTGGGCAGGCGTATCGCGGATACCAGATTGGCCTGACTGAACAGCTCGTTACGCACGGAGGTCTTGGTGCTATTCAATACCCCTTGCGAGGTGATGAACGCCACGATACCGCCGTCACGCACGGCATCCAGTCCTTTGAGAAAGAAATAGTTGTGGATGGTTTTCTGGGCGGAGCGTCTGCCGAAAGAGTCGCTCCGCTGAAACTCCGCGTCGAACACGGCAATGTCACCGAACGGAATGTTGGACACCGCCAAGTCGAAATAATTGTTGAACGGTCTTTCGATTTTCTCAAAACCGCAGGTGCGCATTTTCTGGTCGGGATAGAGATGCCTCAAGATTGTACCCGTGAGCAGATCCTTCTCGAAAGCCATCACATCCGCATTGGGGCTGTGCCGCAGCATGGAATCCACGAACACGCCGACACCTGCCGACGGTTCGAGCATACGGGCGGGGCGGACGCTGTAATCTGCCAGCACGTCCGCGATGGTGTCGGTTATCTCTTTGGGGGTGTAGAAAGCGGTCAGCACGGACGCTTTCAGCGAATCCACAAACCGCTTGTACTCTGTTTCGTCCTTGCTGTTCTCACGGATAAGCCTGTGCAGCTCCACCGTCGGGGCGAACAGTTCGAGGTCGGATTTCGCCCACCGGACGGCATCCGTCAGTTCCTTTGCAGGGTTGAGGATACATTTCAGACCGCCGAAACCGCAGTACCTTTGAAGTATGGCACGCTCTTCGGTTGTCGCTGTCCTATTTTCCCTGTCAAGGATGAATGCCGTCCGTATCGCCTCGATGTTGTCCCGCAGTTTCTGTTTGCGGTTAAACGCCATATTCGTCTAAGTAAAGGACGGTTGCTCCCGTCAGCTCCGTGTAGAGCAGGTCGTAATCGGAAGACAGGGCGAAGTTGTCGTCCGAAAGGTCATAGACGGAGAACACGTTGCCGACAAGCGGCAGGAGTTTATGGATAAAGGCTTCTTGTTTCTCTTCCGGCACTTCGTTGGCAAACTCGTTCTCCACGACTTCGTGGAGCATGGCGTACCGGGAATAGTGCAACCCGCGCAGCAGTGTTTCCATCGCCAGTTCCTGCGCACCGTCGGTGGGATAGCCTTCAATCCGCGCCTTTTCATACGTTTCGGCGGCACGATCGGCGCGTTCCCGTATGAAAGCGGTGTCGGTAGCCTGTTCAAACTTGTTCGTGCGGAGGTAGTCCATCAGGTACAGACCGTAATAGGAAAAGTCGGACTGCCCTTCGTTGTTCTTCTTGTTGTTCATTACTTTGGAGTTTAGTGGATTGATATTTAACGGGATAATCGGTTGGAAAAAAGGAAGAAAAAGGCACTCGGTATCCCTCCGAGTGCCGCCACTAAATCCAAAGTATGAGTGTAATCCGGTATCGAAGAACAATTCATTACTCTGAACAAGTGGCAAAGTTAATACTATTTCTTCCGTCCTGAAAATTTCTTGCCCTTTTTAGCCTCCGGGAACACGAACGTCGTGTTATATTCCCCGTCAAAGGCGACGACGGCATCGAAGCTCTTGCCCTGTTTGCTCTTGAAGCCTTTGAGCAGCTGGGTATGCCCTTCGGTGAGCAGGTCTTTGATTTCATCGTCGGACAGGGTGCGTCCCGCTTTCAGCCGGAACACGGGAAGCCCGCACTCCGTGTTGTCGCAGCGTACCACCTTGCCGTAGAACCGCATCCTGCCCGTGCCGCACTTGGGACACGCGCAACCGGAATCGCGGCTGCCGAAGAGTTTGTCGCATGAGAGCAGTTCGGAGGTAATCTCCCGCGTGTACGCCTCTATCTTTTTGCGGAAGGTATCGGCGGACAGCTCCCCACGCTCGATGCGTGCCAGTTCCTTCTCCCATTCGCCTGTCATGGCGACATCGGCGATGCGCATCGTCTTCACCACGGAATTGAGTGCAAGCCCCTTTTCGGTGGGGACAAGCAATTTCTTGCAGCGTTCCATGTAACCGCGCTTGAAGAGCGTTTCGATGATGGAGGCGCGTGTGGCGGGAGTACCGATGCCGCAGTCCTTCATCGCCTGCCGCAGTGCGTCATCCTCGATTTCCTTGCCCGCCGTTTCCATTGCGGACAGCAGGGTGGCTTCGGTATGTAGCGGCTTGGGCTTGGTCTTCCCTTCTGTGATGGAAGAGGCTTTCAGTGTCAGCGTGTCGCCTTCCTGCCAGCCGGGAATGGTGGTTTCCTCCTTGTTTTCCTCGCCATAGACAGCACGCCATCCGGCTTGCCTGATGACGCTGCCTTTCACGGTAAACTCCACTCCGGCACATTCCGCCATGACAGCGGTCACGTCCTTGACGCATTTTTCAGAGAATGCCTCGACCATGCGCCCGGCAATCATCTGATAGATGGTATTGTCCTCTTTGGAGAGGAAGAGCGGTTTCTCACCCGTGACGAGTAGGGCATGGTGGTCTGTCACCTTGCCGCCGTCTACGCTGCGGCGTGTCGGGATGGCTTTTGCCCGCACCTTGTCTTTCCATTCGTGCTGTGTGCCGATGAAAGCGAGCAGTTTGGGAATTTCGGCAAACACGTCTTCGGGGATGTAGCGGCTACCCGTTCTCGGATAGGTTATCAGCTTCTTCTCGTAGAGCTTCTGCGCGATTTCAAGCGTCTGCTCCGCCGTGAAGCCGTGCTTGGCGTTGGCTTCTTTCTGAAGCGTGGTCAGGTCGTACAGCAACGGGGTATCCTCCGTTTTCTCCTTGCGCTCGGCTTTCGTTACCGTTGCGAAGCCTGCCGCCTTTACCTTATTATATAGCTCCGTTGCCGGTTCTTTCGACTTCCATTTTTCAGAGGATGAGAATTTCACGACCTTGCCGTCGCAACCGTCCGTTGCGATATGGAGTTGCCAGAAGGCTTCGGGCGTGAAGCGGCGGTTCTCCCAGTAGCGTTCACATACCATAGCCAACGTTGGTGTCTGCACCCGCCCCACGGAGTATGTGCCGTGTCCGGCGGCGATGGAGAGAGCCTGCGTGCCGTTGATGCCCACGAGCCAGTCGGATTCGCTTCGCGCTTTGGCGGCGAGGTATAGGTTGTCATACTTGCCGCCGTCTTCGAGGTTGCGCAATCCCTCGCGGATAGCCTTGTCGGTGAGCGAGCTTATCCACAGGCGCACGAAAGGAGTGGTACTGCCCGTGTAGTGGTAGAGGTAGCGGAAGATAAGTTCACCCTCGCGTCCGGCATCGGTTGCCACGATGATTTGGTCGCTGGTGCCGAACAGCCTTTTGATTGTTTTTATCTGCGACACCACGCCGCTATCGGGCTTGTAGCCTTTCTCCGTCCTGACCTGACGGGGGACGAGCGTGAAGGTGTCGGGGATAATCGGGAGGTTGTCACGGACGAAACCGCGCACGCCGTAGCCATCGGGCATGGCGAGCTGGACAAGGTGTCCGAATGCCCATGTCACGGCATAGCCGCCTCCCTCGAAATATCCTTCCTCTCTCTTTGTCGCGCCCACGATGCGGGCGATTTCACGTGCCACGGAGGGCTTTTCTGCAATGATTGTCTTCATGTCTTCTTCTTTTTTGTTGATACTTTGGATTTTATTTTGGATTCAGTGGCGGACATCGGTCTATACTTTCATGCCCTTGCCCGTTTTCTTCTGCGGCTTGTCCTGCTGCTGTTGCTGGCGGGCGTCCTTCGGAGTGGTCTGACCTTTCTGCAAAGGCTCTTTCAGGTTCTTTGTCGCCTCGTTGGTCTTGCCCTCGTTGTTCACCGCCACCTGCGTGCGGCTCTCGTTGGACGGGGCGACCTGCTGCCCGATGTCGGGATTTGTTTCGTAGCGGTACGGGCGACCCTTCTCCGGGTTGAACTTGATATACATCGTGGCATGGAAGCCCTGCTTGTCGGTCACGTTCTCCAGTTTCACGGCTTTGCCCGCCACATAGTCGGCTTTCTGCTGTTCGGTGAAGTTCACGTCGCTCCATTTGCTGATGGGGCGGATGCTGCCGTCCTCGTTCGTCCACGTGTTGCGGCGTTGCTCCTTCTTGGTCTGTGTGGCATTTTCCCCGCCTTGCGCCTGACTTTTCGACGTGTCGCCTTTGGTTTCCTGCGTCTGTACGGTACGGGGCGACCTTCCGGTTCCCGGCACGAACTCCACGCCGCGCTGCTCCACGTTCACTTGCAGAGTGGTGACGAACTTCCTGCCGTCGTTGCGCTCGATGAGCTTGTCGCGCACGGGCAGTCCGGCGCGGAGCATATCCTGCTCCTGCTTGGTGATTTCCGTCTTGCCGATGCGCTCCGGGATGCGTACCTTGCTCGCCGGAATGTCCGTGATCTCATTCGTCTTGCGGTCGATGCTGATGTAGGAGGGGATAATCTCGCCCGTTTCCTTCTCCACGATGTCCACGACCCTGCCGAGGTTGCCCGTCTCGCGCAGGTTCTTCCGGTCGTCGTCGGAGAATTTGTGTTCCTTGTATTCATCCAGTTTCTGCTCCTTGCGGATGAAGTGCGGCACGAGGCTGATGTTTCCCTCGCCGTCCTTCTTGAAGGAAAGGCGGGCGTCCAGCTCGAATGCTTCGCCGCCGAAGGTGGGCTTGACCTTCACCAAGTCGGACTTGCCGTAGTGGAGCATCTTCGTAAGGTCGCCGGACTTTTCAAGGTCGTCACGCTTCACGCCCCATCTGTCCTCCAGCTCCTGCCAGTTGATTTTGCTCTCGTCGATGGGCTGGTAGCCCCGTTTGCCCTGCGTCTGTTCGGGATCTTCCTGTTGTTCTTTTTGTTGCTCCATGTTTTCCTGTTTTTGAGGTTCTTGTTTTTCGGTTGCCAGTTCTTCCTGCACCTTTTTCTCGTAGTCGGAGGTGTCCACCTTGTGAGGGGCAAGCAGCTCCTTGTTCGCTTCGGGGTCTTTCAGCAGTTGCTTCATCACCTCCAAGAGATTTTCGGCTTGGTCTGCCGCGATGCGGTAAAAACCGAAGCGGCTGGGTTCCTTGCACTGCCGGAAGAAGTTCTTGAAGAAGTTGTCCAGCACGTCGCCGTGTCGGTCGAATTGCAGGAAACTCTGCGCGTTTTCCGCTTTCGCGGGGGTGCGCTTGGGTGTGCCGTCCGCGTTCAGCCCGGCAACCACGCTGATCTCGCCCGTCTTCTCGTCACGGACCACCAGCACGTCCTTTTCGTCTTTTTTCTTTGCCATCTGAAAAATGTTTTAATGGGTTATTTATGAAAGAAATTATGGATACGAGCCTTGTAGAAGGCTATATCTTCCTTTTTGAAGTCCTTGATATGGTTGGAAAGGAATGTCAGCACGTCCTCCTCGCTGTAATAGGTTTTCTTGCCCAGTGTCTTGTAGGGCAATGCGCCGACACTGCGGTAGCGTTGCAGGGTGCGCTTGCTTATCTGAAGCAGCATGCACAAGTCCTGATTGTCGAAAAGGCGGATGCTTTCCGTGATAGTAGGCTGTTTCCCCTCAGCCTTCATCGCCAGCAGCAGTTCGTCCTGACGGTCGAGCCGTTCCATCAACTTCTGCATCCAGCCTTCGAAGTTGTTTCGTGTGAGCAGTTCCATGACCTATGTCCTCCTTCCTTTGGGGTTGCCGCCCGTGCGCAACGTGTGGTTGCGTTTCAGTTCCTGCGGTGTCGCCGCGTCCTCGTTGACGGTACTCTCATCAAGCAGGCGGTCGATTTCCGACTGCCGGTAGCGGCATTTGCCGCGAAGCACGACATAGCCGATGCGTTGCTCGCTGCGCATACGCTGGAGGGTGCGGGTACTCACGTTAAGCAGGTGCGCCGCCTCGCGTGTGGTGAGCAACCTGTCGGGCGATGCCGCTCTCTTGTCACCGGAGACGGCACGGACGTGTGCCGCAATCTCCGCTATCTGTTCCGTCAATGACCGGAAGACGGAACTTTCCATCGTTATCACTTTCATATTCAGTCCTTTCTTTTTGTTTCTGCGGCAAAATTCGGCAATAAACAAAAGGGGCTTTAACAACTCACTACGTGACTCACGTAAGATTTTTACGGAAGATGGCTCCATAACCCGGTCAAACGGCGCAACAGGCAGCCTTTCAGCGGAAAACGGTACGTGTTAAGGGCTGCATCGTTACCTTTGCGGGCAAACCGGTAATTGCATGAATATGGAAATAGTATCTATCGAGAAAAAGACTTTCGAGATGATGGTGGCGGCATTCGGCGCACTCTCGGAGAAGGTCGCCGCCCTGAGGCGCAAAAGCGACACGGGGCGCATGGAAAGATGGCTCACGGGCGAGGAGGTCTGCGGGCAGTTGAGAATAAGCCCGCGCACGTTGCAGACGCTGCGCGACAGGCGGCTTATCGGCTACTCGCAGATAAACCGCAGGTTCTATTACAAGCCGGAGGAGGTGAAGCGGCTGATACCGCTTGTCGGCACGCTCTATCCGCACGGCAGATGATTTGATTTATTCACCCACTGAATCCGAAGTTATGATGAACGAGACCAACGATGTTTTTACGATGGAAGACGAGCCGATAGCCTCTGTGATGCAGGATATGCGCAAAGGCTCTAAATGGCTGTCCGCATTTCTGGAAAGTTACCGTCCTCCGCTGGACGGGGAGCGTTACCTGACGGACGGCGAGGTGGCGGAACTGCTCCGTGTGAGCCGACGCACCTTGCAGGAATACCGCAACAACCGCGTGTTGCCTTTTATCCTTTTGGGAGGGAAGGTGCTTTACCCGGAAACGGGGCTGCGCGAGGTGCTGGAAGCGAACTACCGCAAGCCGCTGGAGTGAGGCGGTTGCATGAAAAAGTAAACGGGCGACACCTTTTGTGGTGCTGCCCGTTTACTTGTCTTATGGGGAATCTGTTTTTAACAGTACCCGACCTTTCCGTTCTGAATGAACATCACGTATGCCTGCCGGTTATCTTTTGAGAGTGCCTTTCCCACCAGCCATGTGCGGAACAGGTGGGTGTTGTAGGTGTTCAGCCGGAAAGCGACCGGGATGATGATTTCAAGCGCGTACACGTCCGCGTACAGCCCGTTTTCAAGCTGCATGTAGCGACACAACTCGTAGTCGTTAAGCACGTCCGACTTGCGGACTGCTTTGATGGCAGCGTTCACTGCCGGGACGGTCGTATGGAACAGTCCGGCGATTTCGGTGGCGGTCATCCACACTTCGTTACCGGTTACGCTGACCGCCTTGTCCTCTATGATGATTATGTCACGCTTCATGGCTTCTCTTTTTTAGATGGTACAACCTGCAAATTCCTCAATGCCGTTCAACCTTGCCGCAAGGATCTCCATGTCTTGATTGAGTTTTTCTTTGGTTATCTTCGCGTAAATCTGCGTCGTCTTTATGCTCTTGTGTCCGAGCATAGAACTGACCGTTTCGATGGGTACGCCGTTGGAGAGAAATACCGTTGTGGCCGCCGTGTGGCGGCTCTGATGCCACGTGATATGCTTGGTGATGCCGCAACGCTTGGCGACGGCACGGATACCGGCAAGGCACGTGTTGTAATGCGGGACGGGAAATATCCTGCCGTTCTCGCACAGTCCACGGTATTTGCCGATTATGCGGTTGGCGATGTCAAGCAGGCGGATGTTGGACACCACGCCCGTTTTCTGGCGGTTGATGTTTATCCACTCGTGTTCATCGAAATAGGTGCGGATATTCTCTTCCGTGAGGTTGCGCATATCCGAGAATGACAATCCGGTGAAAGCGCAGAACAGGTAGAGGTCACGGTACAGTTCCTGTTTGGCGTTTTTCAGTTTGCCCTCCATCAGCAGGCGGATTTCCTCTTTGGTAAGGAAACTGCGTGTCGTTTCCTCCTTCTTGATTTCATACTCGCGGAACGGGTCGCGCGTCAGCCACTCGTTGTTGATGGCGATGAATACCATCGTCCGTAGCGGGCAGACGTACAACCAGACGGTATTGGTGCAACAGTGCTTGTCCGTGCGCAGGAACATCTCGAAGTCGGAGATGAAAGCCGGGGTAAGCTCTTTCAGGGCGATGTCCTTCACATGGTAGCGGATGTCGAGGAACTCTTGCAGGTGCTTGTAAACGATACGGTACTTTTCCAGTGTGCCTTTGGCTTTCATGCCTGCCTCCACCTGTTTCTCATAGTCCTCGTTGTGCTGGCGGAACACCTGCATCAGCGTGTGATAGCGGTGTTCCAGTCCGAGAAAGGCGTTTTTCACCTTTTCCGCCGTGACGAAGTTGTCACGCTCCATGATTTCCTGATAGTGTCTGTTGATGCGTACCCGCATTTTGTCAAGCATACGGTTCGCTTCGAGTGCCGCCGTGCTTCTGCCCGTGACACGTCCCCCTTTGGTGTCCCACAGTTTCGGATCGACAGTCAGCTTGCAGCTGAACTGCGTCTGGCTGCCGTCCACCGTGATGCGTCCCATGACGGGAACTGTCCCGTCTTTTTTCACTACCTGACGCTTGAGATAGTAGATTACTGAAAATGTACTCTTCATCGTCCTTAATTTTTTTGGTTTCAAAATTAGTTGGTGAAGAGTCCGGTGTCGGTACGCAAAACGGGGAGGAACGGCGCAATCTTTTTCCGTAAGCAAATTTTTCGCGTGAGTTGTCGGTAACTCACTATTCCTTAGCGTCTTGTTTCGTCATCCGTACCCGTTTGTCGCATTTTCGGGCATGGTTACGAACAAGTAACGTTGCGGCGTCAGGATTTGGCTTTGGCAGGGATTGTAATGGCTTCACGAATTTTCGCCACTTCAACTAAAACCCTTGTAACTCAATTCTATCACTATATCTTTCCGCATTTCACTTTTTTGTAGTAACTTTGCTCCGTAAAATTATTGAAGGTATTCAAGAAATGAATCGTGTCGTGTTGATTGACGTTGATTCTAATGAAGCATTGAAAACCGAAGCCAGGCGGCGTCAGGAAGCTTCCGCTATGGGAGATGTTGTTGCCAGAAGCGAGGCTATGACGACGTTGGGAGCTAAATATCTGATTCAGGGGAACATTACAAGTATGCAGGGCATTAAAAAAACGGACAGTAAAGGAAAGCCCTATTATAAAGGAAGTGTTTCTTACACATTAAAGATTGTGGATCCTTCTAATGGTACGCTCAAAGGTACCCAGGCTTTCTCTCATGAAGGGTTGACGGGAAGTATAGGAGATACTCCTGAAGAGGCAATCATTAAAACGTTGGATTATGCCAAAATAAGTATGGATGACTTTGTTAACGAGAATTTTAAGATACAAGGTACGATTGTGCAAGTGGAAAGCACAAAGAAAGATAAAGCACAAACTGTATACGTTGATCTTGGAACAAAAAGAGGTATACAGAAAGGACAGAAGTTTACTGTTTACATAGAGATGGACATTGCCGGTGAACTGTCATTGAAAGAAATCGGTCGCTTAAACGTGAAAGAAGTGTTGAGCGGGGCACGTTCTTTGTGCAGTGTCAGCAAAGGTGGGGAAGAAATCATGAAAGCTACCAAGGAAGAAAGGAAGTTGATTATCATTTCGAGGAAAGATACCTTTTTGTCACTATAATCAATTTCAATTATCAACTTTTCTCCTAGCAAAAAGAAAATGAAACTACGAATACTACTTTTGAGCCTGCTGGCGACATATACTATTCATCTCACAGCACAGGAGCTATACTCCAATGATCTGTCTTGCGTGAAAGCAGATAATAATTTGGCTGTTATCGCAGCCTCCGGAATAGCAGAAAAGAAGAAAGATGTATATTCTATGGCATTGAAGTCGATTTTCAACGCTCTCTTCTTGAATGGTATTGACGGAGTAGAAAACGGTCGGCCGCTGGTTGGGAAAGAAGACTCTTACTATATGAACCAGTTTTTCAATTCACGCTATATGCTTTTTGTGAAAAATTATGAGACGGTCGAAGAACCGGTGCGACAATCTTCCAGACTTTATAAGGGTACGGTTACGGCCCAAATTTTACTGGGTGCACTTAAAAAGGATTTGATACGGAACAAATTGATGACAAAGCCCATGGAGGAGATGTCGATGGAAGAAACCCGGCAACAGGTTGCTCTTCCAACCATTATGGTGGTTCCTTATAAAAGTAATGACCGGAGTTCGTATGCCGGTATCCTGAAAAATGATTTTGATCTTCGCGTAGCGGTAAGTACGGTAAAAGAAGGATTCGTCAAACTTGGTGTGAAGACGGTAGCTGCCGAAGGAAAACAGGCAGGTACTCTGCGTGCTTCTGAATGGGAGAGTAAGAATGCTGATTCCAATGATAAACAGTTGTTGATGAATTCGGGGGCAGATGTATATGTGATTGTTGATTTGAAGAAAGATATATCGGCAACCTCAGGTAGTAGGGTATCGTTGATTATGACTGCTCGTGAGACCGCTACAGGAATTGATTTAGCCAGCCGGAAAAGCTGGACGAACCGCTTTAGGACAACAGATGTGGACAAACTATGTGCGTATGCGGCACAGGATGTTTTGGATGGTTTTCTGAAAGATATTTCAAAGGAGTTTGCTCGGAGAGTCCAACAGGGAAATACGATAGTTCTTCGGGTCAGTCTTGCTGATAACGCTGTCAATACGATGAACAGCCGGATAAACGGGAGCACTACTCTTTCGGCGCATATACGCAACTGGGTGAGGAAGAATGCTCAGGGAGGATGCTACCATATTCAAGGTGCTGTGGATGATAGTCTGATATTTGATTCGATACAGATTCCTGCAAAGGACAGCGACGGCTTGCCGATGGATTGCATCACGTTTGCGGATAATCTGGTTAATTATCTGAATGATTCCGGAATAGATAGTGAACACAGAGTGGATGGAAGTACCATCTATTTGACTATTCAATAAATCAAGGACGTATGAAACATTGGCTTTTATTTATTCTTGTGATTTCATGGTTTTGCTTTCCGCTTTCCGGTCAACAAACGAACCGTCCTGACTGGGTGAAACAGCATCCTGTTAGTGGTTTAAGTTACATCGGAATAGGAATGGCTGAAATATCGGAAGGAGATTATCAGCAAAAGGCAAAGCAAAACGCTTTGTCTGATCTTGTATCTGAAATTCAAGTGGTGATTGCCGCCAATTCTTTGTTGAATACGTTGGAGGACGATGGTAATGTGAAACAAACCTTCGCAGAAAGTATTCGTACAGAAGCCCGGGCGGAAATAGAGAACTTTCGTCTGGTGGATTCCTGGCGAAGTGACAATGAGTATTGGGTTTATTATGAACTGAATAAGGATGATTATGCGGCCTTGGTGGAAGCACGTCGTCAGAAGGCAATCCGTAACGGCTTCGATTTTTGGTATAA
The DNA here is from genome assembly GCF_015667765.1 of Bacteroides sp. 1001302B_160321_D4. NCBI lineage: Bacteria > Pseudomonadati > Bacteroidota > Bacteroidia > Bacteroidales > Bacteroidaceae > Bacteroides > Bacteroides sp. 1001302B_160321_D4. The sequence continues at coordinate 90,011 of NZ_JADPLO010000002.1, forward strand.
GGGACACATTACTTTACAACAGGGAGATTTAATGACTGCCATTGAATTATTCTCAAATGGGATGGAGGCTATACGCCCGGTGCTTAATCAGGAGTTGTTCTGCTCTTACGAAGGAAAGACAATTAATTTGGCGACTGAACTATATGCGGCTTTGGCTGGAGTATTTGATGGAATAACGATTGTTCTGAATCCGGCAACCGTTTCAGTCACGCCGTTTCAAGGTATAAGGGAGCCTATTGCTATAGGTGTTTACCGTAATGGAAATCCGTTAAGGAATATCCGGTTGAAAGCCGAGTTTGTTTCCGGGTCGGGAGATTTGTCTTCCATGTCTCCCACCGACGAATCGGGAGTTGCCGCTCTTTATGTGCGCAATATTACTTCTAAACAGGCACAGCAGGAAATTGGAATTTCATTAATTGATGATGTGTTCAGCTTGTTCCGGAAGGGAAGTTATGCAACTTTATTCAAACAAATGCTTTCTTCTCTTCCCGGAGCAACGTTGACTATCAACACGGCGCAGACACAGACTTCTGCTTATGTTAGAAGTGCGCAGAGCGATATAGAGGCGGTGGAACGAACTGTGAAGAGTTTGCTGAACAATCATTTCTTTAACGTAGTTGCATCTCCTTCTGAAGCCGACATTATCGTTACATTGGATAATAAGTGTCGTAAAGGCAATACCGTTCCGGGTGAACTGTACAACTTCATCGAATTCTTTTCTACGTTGGGGATTGAAATAGAAAATAACCGGACGGGGCAAACCATGTTGAATTATTCGATTAATGATGAACGGACATTAGTACCTGAAAATAAGTCCGCTTCTCAAGGCAAGAATATGGCGGCGCGTGAATTGATAAAACGGCTGAACCGGGAGTTTGCACGTGAATTGAAGAAAATAACATTCGACAGAACCGGAAAGATTCCGGAAAGACAGAAGATGTTGCCGGATGTTCCTGTTCCGGTAGTCGGTCCTTCCGTACCGGAAAAAGAAGCTGATCCGGTTATATCTGTCCCTGTTGTGGTGCCGGAAGTTATTCCTGCTCCTTTGGTTCCGGTTAAGTCCGCCAAACCAGAGAATCAAAAGGCAATTCGGGTTGAATGGTTGGATGGTGTCTTTGTTGAATTTGACAAACTTGCAACTTTGGGAGACAAATCGAGGATACATCTTAAGATTGTGAATACAAATGCTGACGATTGCGAAGTGGACTTATATAGTGGAAATCTGACGGTTATAAACGAAAAAGGTGAAGAATCTCCGATTGTCAGTCTCAAACTGGGGTCTAAGTTCAATGCCCGCAGAGTCACTGCGCTCATTGTGCCTGATCTGCCTACGGAGATGGTTATTGAGGTAAGTAAGTTGCAATCTGTGGCACTGCTGCAATTGAAGGATTTCAAAAATAATATAGTGAAGTTGAGAGGCTTGAAATGAATCATATATTAACATTAAAAAAGACTTGAAATGAAAAGAATTAATTTATTGGGAACAGCATTGCTAACCATTGTTGTTATGACAAGTTGCGGTAGTTCAAAACCTGTAACACAAACAGTGCAGCAACCGGCAGTGCAACAGGACGTAGAAATTAATGTTCCTTGTTCGGGACCGGAATTTCAAACGAACAAAGAGTATTTTAGAGCTAGTTCGATGGGACTTTCTACGGATATGTCTATTGCAAAGAAAAAAGCGATGACGGAGGCCCGGGCTGAAATTGCTACTGCTATCAATGCAAAAGTGAAATCGGTAACCGATAGTTATGTTTCCTCTTATCAGCAAGGTGAAAATGATGAAAGCAAAAGTCGTTATCAATCATTGACCCGTACGGTAGTGGAACAGGAATTGAGCGGTACGCGTGTAATTTGTGAAAAAACCATGAAGACTCCTGATGGTAAATACAAAGTATATGTCTCTCTTGAACTGGCAGGAGAGGAAATCATGAATGCTATGGCAAATCGTATTAAGAATGATGACAAATTGCGCATTGACTTTGAATATGAAAAGTTCAAAAAGGTATTTGAAGAAGAAATGAGTAAAAACGCCCAATAAGCAGCTTGTTTAAAACATTGCGGATAGTAATGATCTCTTTAATAACTACCCAACTATTTGAAGATTGAATGATGAAGCTTAATTTGTCGGATATAAGATATAATTGGGTAGTTATTTTTATTATCCAGTTGCTTTTGTCTCCCGGTATTGATGTGTTTTCACAGGCAATGCCTGTTGATACAGTTTATAACCAATCTTATGACTGGAGACCGGGACAGCGGGAGACTTTGCCGGAATGGGTGTTTGCTTCTCAACGGAAAGGCCGGGTAGTTGGTATATCTGATCCTTGTATGAAATCCGAAGCTGCAAGGATGCTTGCTTTGCAAAGAGCGGCTTATCTGTATTCATTGCAGCAAGGGGTACAATTGAGACTTCTCTCGGACGTTTTTTCCACCATGGAGACTGCCAGTAATACATACGAAGACCAAAGAAACAAAATGCTTGTATTGGGAGTGATCGAACATCCCGTTCAACATGTTTCCTACCGGATTGAGCATGAATATACTTCTATATTTGGAGAGAAATTTCTGGAGGTATCTTTTACTCCATCGAATGATAGTTGCGATTTTTCTTATCATTCCATTAGTGAGTTGATGCTTTTGTTTACGAAAGAAAGGGTTGAGGAAGAAGAGGTGAAATTCAATTTATTGTTGGAATCGGATAGTTGTAGGGAGCAATCAGACCAGTCATGGTTTCAGCTTAAGGGAACACAGTCATCTCCTCAAATAATTTCATATATGAACGGAGTTGAAATTTGTTCTTCACAGGAAGGCTGTTGGTATGAAGATGCCGGTTTTGGAGGTCAGGACGGATTGGAGAAGATGGATATGAGGAATGCCTTTTGGAATGCCTATATGTCTTCTTTGGTGAAGGCACTGTTGTTATATCCGTTTTCTGATGTAAATGTCAAGCAGGTGGACGATCGTTTCAATGGCGGCACTGATTCCGGTTGTGGTTTGTATCGGGAGAAGGTTGTCGCTGTCTTGTCCATTTCCCCCTTTATCAAAGATATACGGAATAATAAGCTGTATGTGGATTGGCAGATAACAGAACAACAAAATATAATAAGGAAATGAGGAAAAATAGGATACGAATACTATCTATGGTAGTTTTTTCATTGTGTTTGCCGTTTAGTCTTTTTGCGCAAATAGATAAAGACATGAAGGAGTTTGACGATTTTGTGAAGCAGCAGCAAAAAGAGTTTGATGATTTTGTGAGCGAACAGAATAAGGAATTTGCCGAATTTCTGAAAGAAACCTGGAAAGAGTATGACTTGCAGAAGCCGGTGGCACGTCCTCAAAGGCCGGAGCCTGTAAAACCGGTCAGCTTTGACCATAAGAAGCCGGCAACAAAACCGCAAGAGGTTAAAGTAGGGGAGGTGACACGACTCCCCATTCCGACAGTGACTCCAAGTGCGACATTTTCTCCTTCAAAGGGGAAAACACAGATTCCGGTTGTACCGGGAGGTAAAGATGTGGCTGTAGAACCGGAAAAGGATTTTGCGGTGCTCCCTGAAATAAAACCGGAAGTGAAGCCTGAAGAAACCGTTCCGGCCAAACGCTCACTTTCCGGTGTAGAGTTTTCGTTCTATAGTAAAGATTGTGTTGTCAATGCTTCATTGAAGAACCGGCTCACTTTAAAAGGGATTGCAGAGAAAGATATTTCTGCCGGATGGGAGACGTTATCGCGTAGCAACTATCAGCCTTTGATAGACGACTGTCTGGCTTTTAAAAAGGATAATGCCCTGAATGACTATGGTTATCTGCTGTTGACGAGGAAAGTTGCTACTGAACTATGTGGAAGTACTCATTCCGATGAAATAGCTCTTATGCAAATGTTTCTCCTTTCTCAATCGGGATATAGGGTTAAGGTGGCGCGTATGGATAACCGCCTTACTTTATTCTATGCTTCGGGTAACATGATTTATGCTACCTGTTTTATAACTTTGAATGGAGTAAACTATTACAGGTTTGATACTACCCCGGATAAAACTAATTCTATTTACACTTACAACCGTGATTTCGCCAATGCGAAGAACCCGGTAAATATGAATATCACTGCTCCTCAACCCTTTTCAGGAACTTACGTGGAGAAAACGTTGCAAGCGAAAGCTTATCCATCCGTCAAAGTCTGCTCGAAAGTAAATTCGGGACTTATTTCCTTCTATAAGGATTATCCGCAATGTGACTTTTCTGTCTATGTGGGAGCTCCTGTCAGTCAGGAAGTACAACAGACGGTGCTTCCATCATTGCAAGCTGCCGTACAAGGGAAAAAACAATCGGAAGCCGCTAATATACTGATTAATTTCGTGCAGACAGCTTTTGATTATAAGACAGATGGTGACCAGTTTGGTTATGAAAAGCCTTTCTTTGTGGATGAGCTGTTCTACTATCCTTATTCCGATTGCGAAGACCGTGCTGTGTTATACTCTTATTTGGTACGTACTCTTATGGGGCTTGATGTTGTATTGTTGGAATATCCCAATCACATGGCAACAGCGGTCTGTTTTGATGAAAACATTGACGGAGATTATATAACTGTAAGCGGAAAGAAGTACATAATTTGTGATCCGACTTATATTGGAGCTTCTATCGGGCTTGCTATGCCGCAATTTAAGAACGTGGCAGCCAAAGTGTTGAAATATTAATTTTATTATATTATGAAGAATATTAAAAAGTATTTGTGTGCCATTGTAATGATGGTTATTTCGATGACTGCATTTGCGCAGGAAGATGTTTTTAGCGGTGACTGGCTAGGAGCAAATAAAGAAGGCGATTTAAAGGTTGCGTTCACATTGAATTGTGATGGTAATTGGCAATTGAATCCTTATAATGAGAATGCCAGATGCAATGGATTTATGGAAGTGAATATGCTGGAACCCGGTGGAAGGGAATCTTTGATGGCAACTTATGAGTTTTACGTCGAGAGTATGAACGGGAATGAACTGACTCTTTCTTTTGTAGGCGGACGTCCGGAGGTTGATGCCGGGATTTCCGGTCAATGCAAAGTCGTTTATAAAGATGATAAGTTGTCGTTTTCCGGACTTGATAAAGGCGGAAAAGATGCTGCCTTTAATGGATTGACACTTGTAAAAAGCGGTAGTGGAGCTGATGCAATAGCTGATGCTGCGGCGGATGACGGAGTTCCTTTGGGAGTAAAGATATTGGCTGTTCTCCAACTGATTTTGTATATTGCCGTTGTTTTATTTATTGTGGGGCATATGTTTTTTGTATGGTATAAGGGCGCACGTTATAAAGAGGTTTTTACGGTAGAAGGAATGTTGAATAAACGCCTTGCAGCCGGAATGCCGGAGAAAATGACGGATGAAGAGATAACGGAGGCGTGGAAGCTGATGGATGAGGCCTTTGCTACTTGGACGGTGATTGAAAAAACAGATGATGATGAATTCAGAAAGCCGACAAAGATGAAGCAAATTAAGAAATCTGTTCTTTTGATTGATCAGGTTATCGGTATGTGTCCTACTGATGCTGATGTCATAGAACGCTTAAACTCATTGACTGATGTGATTAATAGTGGTGAAGAACGTCATTTTGATGGTTCCAGGAAATTAATCTGGTTAGGTGTCATTGTGGGTATCTTGATGTATTGGATGATGGGAGTCGGTATGATGTTTTCTACTTTAATAGCTACCGGTTTGTATGTGGTAGCGAGCAGGACGCCTCAATTCTTAATTGATAAGCGGGCACTTCGTGGCGGTGGAAACATTCATAATGGTATTTTTGCCGGAGTGTTCGGGTTATTGGCAGGAGCGCAGACAGTGCGGACAATATACAAGTTTAATGATGGTCATAAAGAATATTCTGATGATCATTCACAACATTGGATTGCTTTGGCAATCGGACTTGTCGTTTTGTTTGTATTGGCAATGATGATGGCGTTCTGGGCACTTCTGAACTATTTACGTAATTATGTTCTGTACTTTTGATGGATAAAACTAACATGATTGTTAATAATGGATTCGGCAGCATAATTAGGCTATTTATGTTTTGAAGTAGAATTTAGAGTAGCAGGTGTACAGGGGATCGATGAAAATTCGATGACCTGTGCATCTTATTTTAATTAGTGATACTACAAAATATGATTAAGAACTTGCTAATTCCAATATAAATTTTAATATTTGCATTATAACAATAGTGTCAATTGAAAACAAAAGATGAAATAATCGCTATTCTCCGGAATTTTAAGGAAGAATTTGGGGAGAGATATGGAATTGAAAAGTTGGGACTTTTTGGTTCTGTGGCTCGTGGTGAGCAGAAAGAGGATAGTGATATTGATATTTGTGTAAAGCTTCAAGAACCGGATTATTTTACTCGAATGGAAATAAAAGAGTCATTAGAAGAGCGTTTTAATGCAAAAGTGGATGTCGTGTCTTTAACCGCAATTATGCGTAGTTTATTTCGCAATCATATAGAGAAAGATGCAATCTATATCTAATGCTGACATATTGGATATGCTTCTTTTTGTAGAAGAACGTATTAATACAACTATAGAAAGATGTGGTAGTGTCATTTCTGTAAATGATTTCTTAGCTTCTCCTGATAAGATGGATATTTTTGATGCAACTTGTATGCGTTTGCAAACCATAGGTGAAACTGTTAAGAATATAGATAACCTGACTAATCATGAATTATTGATAAATTATGCCGGTACTCCATGGAGGAGCATCATTGGACTGCGCAATATTATTTCTCATGAATATTTATCTATTGACCCCGAAGAAATTTTTAAAATAGTAAAAGTGCATCTGCCTGGATTGCTTCTTGCAATTCAGCAGATCAGGAATGATATTGCTGCTAGTATATGAGACCTTTGTAGCTTTTCTATTTTTTATTATGCAAACGGTAGTCTTTAGGTACCACTCCCATCCGCTTTGTACACTCCTTATAGAAATGTGATCTATTCATAAACCCACTTTGATACATGATTTCTTTAATGAAATTTTTGGGTGGGGATAAAATATCTCGTAGAAAATTCCTGGCGACTCCCGATCATAGTTATTTCCCGATTTGTATAGAGGCGATGAAGCTTGGCATCCATGTGTATGTGGAAAAGCCGCCTGTCAGAACTTCCTTTTTCTGTTTATTATTGACCTTAAACTCTCAAAACTTGCAAAATAGTTTCAATCGTTTCACAGAACCTTTCATGCCTTTGTTTTTATTCTAAAAGTATGATTCGATTTGTTTTCTAACTTCTATATTTGTTATCAGAAACGAACGACAATGAAACATGGTATCTATATATTGACTATTCTTATGGCTTTATTAAGCCTTCCAGAAAGTGGGTATGCTTCGATTCCATTTTTCGCTGTTGCGAATGATACAATCCGGCGGGCAGTGATATATTTTGATGCGAATGAAGCGAAAGTGGATCTTAGTTATAAGAATAATAATCAGGTAATTATAATTTTAGATTCTTTGCTTCTCGGAAATTTAAATACGAAATATATAACAGCGCTGAATGTGGAAACTTTTGTTTCTCCTGATGGTGATGAATCTTATAATAGAAGTTTGGCTGCTCGGAGAAATGATTCGATAAAGGAATTCTTACAACGGTATAATTCGGATGTTAGTGTTGATAAGATTCATTTTTTTTCAGGGGGAGAGGATTGGTCGGAGTTTCGTAAGTTGGTGGCATCCGACTCTAACTTACCAGATCGGGAAGAAGTGCTGATATTGATTGATTATCATAAGAATGATGTCAATAAACGGAAGCAACTGTTGCGAAAATTGAATCGGGGAATTGCTTACCGATACATTGTTCACAATATCTTTCCAGAACTGCGGAGATCGGTTATTACGATTGTCGGAGAAACTTCGAAATTAGGTAAAGAGGCTTTTGAACCGGTATCTTCTGTCTCCGGGTTGTTTGTTTCAAAGCAGGAAGAGGCGCTTCCGAAAGATCAACCTGATAAGCCTGTGGGAGAAAGTGAAAAAAAACAGGCCTGTGAGGTCGATATATCGGAGGCAGAAGGGCCGGTGAAAAGCCAAACTGTACTTGCAGTGAAGAATAATCTGTTATATGATTTGGCATTGGCGCCAAATATAGAAGTGGAAATTCCGATAGGCAAGAGGTGGTCTTTGAATACTGAATATAAATGTCCGTGGTGGCTGAATAGCAAACATGATTTCTGCTATCAGCTCCTTTCGGGAGGGATGGAAGGACGTTGTTGGCTGGGAAACCGTCAGAAGCGTGACCGATTGACCGGACATTTTATCGGATTTTATGCTGAAGGCGGGATATATGACTTCCAGCTGCGTGGAGATGGCTATCAAGGTAAGTATTACGGAGCTGCGGGAGTGACTTATGGATATGCACGGCAATTGGCACGGCATTTTTCTCTTGAATTCAGTCTTGGCATAGGGTATTTGACAACAGAATATAAAAAATATACTCCTTATGAGGGAGATATTATATGGACAAATAGTGGGCGTTATAACTTTATTGGTCCTACCAAGGCGAAAGTTTCTTTGGTATGGCTGATAACAACAAAGAGATAGGAGGGCGCAATGCGAAATACAAGATACAGGTTTCTTGTGCTTTTGTCCTCGCTGCTGATGTTAATTGGATGTAGCCGTCGCGATATATTGGATGATTATCCCGTAAGTGGGGTAGATATAAAGCTGGATTGGGATGGAGTGACAGATCAACTGCCGGAGGGAGTTCGGGTGATTTTTTATCCGAAGAACGGAGATGGCAGGAAAGTAGATAAGTACCTTTCGGTACGAGGCGGAGAAATGAAAGTTCCTCCGGGACGGTATTCGGTAGTAGTCTACAACTATAACACGGAATCTATACGAATCAGGGGTGAAGAGTCCTATGAAACGATAGAAGCCTACACGGGAAACTGCAACGGTTTAGGGATTGCAGGAACGGAAAAGATGGTTTGGTCACCGGATTCATTGTATGTGTTGAATATAGATGAGCTGAAAATAGAGAAGAGTGAAGAAGTGCTTCGCTTAGACTGGAAGTTGGAATCTGTGGTGAAGAAATATTCTTTTGCAGTAGAGGCTAAAGGCTTGGAGTATGTTGCAACAGTGGTAGGAAGCATTGATGGATTATCCGATTGTTACTGTATAGGCAAAGGTCGTGGAGTGTGTAGCTCACAACCTATCTACTTTGAGGTAAAGAAGGGAGATAGTAAGGTAACGGCATTTTTCACCGCTTTCAAACAAGTAAAGGAAATGACAATGCCGACGCGAATGTCAACATCAGAGAGAGAAACTTCTAGTGAGAAAGGTGCTATAATATTAATATTGAAATTTATCAAAACAGATAATACAGTTCAGGAAGCAACAATTGATGTTACTGAAATAATAGGTACACTTGAAAATGCTGGAACAGGGGAAGATGGAAAGCCAACCCCACCACCGGAGATTGAGTTACCGCCTGATGATAAGATTGAGGTTGATAAGCCGGATACACCTTCGGGTGGAGGTGGAGGTATTGGAGGAGATGTTGATGGATGGGGACCCGAAGATAATGTAGAGTTACCCGTGAATTAAAATAGATGCTATAAACAAAATATAACAATATTATAAACTTTAAAAAATACAGTTATGAAGAAGATTTTATTGGCAGTTACAGCTGCTTTAGCAATTACGGGTTGCTCACAGAATGAAGAGTTTGAGAATGCAGGACAGAAAGCTGAAATTAATTTTGGAAGTATAGTTGGTAATTCAACTAGGGCTGCTATAATGACAACTGACGGCTTTGAAACATTTACTGTTAATGGATATAAAACATCTGATAAGATGGGGGATGCGGTTAGTTTGGCATCGTTTATGCCTAATGAAGTGGTTACGAAAACGGATGGTGCATGGAAACATGCCAACGTTTTTTATTGGCCAAGTAACTATGTTCAGTTTTTTGCGACTTCTCCTCAACAGACTTTATCACTACCAAGTAAAGGATATCCAACATTTGACTATACTGTAGGTGGTATTGCTGATCAAAAAGATTTATTGGTTGCTAACCAAATAGATAAACAAAAGAGTGAGAATGCTGTGGAGTTAAAATTTCAGCATGCTTTAACTCAGGTTAATTTCTCAATTAAAGGTGATACTAAGGGATTTGATTATAAGGTGACTAACCTAACAATTAGTGGCGTAGATGGTACAGGTACATTTAAATTTGATGGTACAGCAACTGTTGGTGCATGGGCACAGGATGGAAAAGCTGCTGGTACATATACAGCTACTTATGCTGAGGGTTCAGAAATCACGTTGATTAATGTTACTGATCTTGCCGCTACAACTAAGTTTGATGCTAATCCTACAGCTTCTTTATTTATGTTATTGCCTCAAACTTTGAAGGCTGGTGCTAAAGTTGCTATAACTTATACAGCTGCTCCTACAGGAAAGACAGATGTTACTGACTTAACCTTCACTGGAACGAAAGAAGTAGCACTTACAGGTGCATGGATCGCTGGTCAGAAGGTACGTTATACATTAACATTGTCTAGTGATGCTAAAGAGATTACTATTACTCCGACTGTGTCAGAATGGGGTACATCAGAATCCGATACCCCTTTGACTCCTTCTAATTAATCTTTATAATAATATACTAATTAGGCATTTAAATGGGACAGTAATATTCTGTCCCATTGCTATTTAAAGTTTAAATATTTTTCTATTAACCAAGTTACTGATATTACTTTTAAAATCACCATTAAAATATAGTTGTATTTGATTTATCCTCTCACTTCAACCTCTTTTTCACTTTTCTTTCTTTTTTTATGGCAATATGAAAGATTTCATATATTTTTGCTGGCAGCATAAACAAAAACAAACACAGTCAGCGTATGCCATCTATTTGTCAAGGAACCTGGGATTGTCAAATATGTCCAAAAGCGGTGAGTAATGCCATTACTCATGTGATTTATCAGCGTGGTTTTCATAAACCGGCTCAAAAGTGTGAAGAAAATCTTATCCTTTTTTTGATGAAGGGAGAAATACTGGTCAATAGTAAGGAATATGCGGGGACAATGCTTAAGGAAGGTGAATTTATCCTTCAGGCCATTGGCTCTATGTTTGAGATGCTTGCTATGACTGAATGTGAGTGCATTTATTATCGTTTTATCCAGCCCGAACTGTTTTGTGATTTCCGTTTCAATCATATCATGAAGGAAGTATCTCCTCCACTTATTTATACTCCATTAAAAATAATTCCAGAACTACAATATTTCCTTAATGGGTCTATCACTTATCTGAAAGGGGATAAAGTCTGTCGGGATTTGCTATCTCTGAAACGAAAAGAATTGGCGTTTGTATTGGGATACTATTATTCCGATTATGATCTTTCGAGCTTGGTGCATCCACTCTCTAAATATGTAAACAGTTTCCAATACTTCGTTATTCAAAACTATAAGAAAGTAAAGACAGTGGAAGAACTGGCACAATTGGGTGGATATACCCTTAGTACATTCCGTCGTATCTTCAATAACGTCTTTCATGAACCTGTTTATGAATGGATGCTGGCGAGACGTAAAGAGGGCATTCTGGACGACTTGAACAACTCTAAATGTAGCATCTCGGAGATATGCTATAAATATGGTTTTGAATCTTTACCCCATTTTTCTAATTTCTGCAAGAAATCTTTTGGTGCCTCTCCACGTAATTTACGTAGGCAAGACATTTCATAAATGCAACTATGTAAGATAATTGCGGTTCACCGGTTTCACCCAATTCTCTAAATGCCGATGAATAAGGTAATAGCGGGTGAAAGCAAGGGAGAAATTCAGGTGAAACTGAACCTTCTTGGTTTCACCTATTGAGTTTATTCATACCGACTGTTGGACATATAGATCCAAGGTGTTGGATATATAGCTCCAAGATGCTAGATATATAGATGCAACAACTCAAGTATTAACACATGAGAACTAAGGTGTTAAGACCTGGCGGCCAAAGTACTACATCCGCACAGTTCACTCATTAATACCTGAAAGCGGATTTGCTATAAGCATATCCGGATTAGCTATAATGATAATTGTTTTAGCTCAAGGGATATTTTAATAAGACAGGTGAAAGCGGTAACGAATGATTTTACCTTATTTCAATCCTCGCTTTCACCCGTAATTCTCTCATTCATAACAGTTTTGGCTATAAGGTGAAATCGGTGAAACTTATGAATTAAAAGTTCATGTTACTGATCCGTATTAATAATAATTGTGGTCTACTCATACATAAAGAAATCCCCTGTCGAACTAGCCGGCAGGGGATTCTGTCATTAATCAAATTAAGCTCTCGCTATTGAAATCTAGCAGTTTCTAGTCTTTTAATTTTGCGATGATGAAGTCGCGGTTCAAGCGAGCGATGTTGCTGATAGAAATATTCTTCGGACATTCAGCTTCACAAGCACGAGTGTTTGTACAGTTACCGAATCCCAGTTCGTCCATCTTTGACAACATAGCTTTTGCACGGCGCAAAGCTTCCGGTTTGCCTTGCGGCAACAAGTTCAACTGGCTAACTTTTGCAGAAACGAACAACATAGCAGAACCATTCTTACATGCAGCTACACAAGCACCGCAACCGATACAAGAAGCAGCATCCATAGCTTCGTCAGCGATCGGTTTCGCGATCAGGATAGCGTTAGCATCCTGCGGAGCACCTGTGCGTACGCTTACATAACCACCAGCTTGCATAATCTTGTCGTATGCAGTACGGTCTACCATCAAGTCTTTGATGACAGGGAAACCAGCCGAACGCCAAGGTTCAACAGTGATGGTATCACCGTCGTTGAAACGACGCATATAGATTTGGCAAGTAGTAGCACCTGTTGCAGGACCGTGCGGGTGTCCGTTGATGTAAAGAGAACACATACCGCAGATACCTTCGCGGCAGTCATGATCGAATACTACCGGTTCTTTTCTTTCGCTGATGAGCTGTTCGTTCAGAATATCCAGCATTTCGAGGAAGGAAGTATCACCGGGGATATCTTTCATTTGGTAGGTTTCAAAAGCACCTTTAGCTTTCGGACCAGCTTGGCGCCATACCTTCAGTGTAAATGATATATTTTTATCCATTTTCTTCTAATTCTTTTAAATGTTTAACTTCACCGATTAGCTCTTGTAGTTACGAGTCTGAACCTTGATAGCTTCGTATACCAGCGGTTCTTTGTGTAATACCGGAGCCTTTTCATCGTCACCTTGATATTCCCAGCATGCTACATAGAAGAAGTTTTCGTCATCACGTTTTGCTTCTCCTTCTTCAGTCTGGTATTCTTCACGGAAGTGACCACCACAACTTTCGTTACGGTTCAATGCATCGTAAGCAACAAGCTCACCCATAGTGATGAAGTCGTACAGACGGATTGCTTTGTCAAGCTCTACGTTCATACCTTCTTTAGAACCGGGGATAAACAGATTCGTTTCGAATTCCTTGCGGATTTCTTTCAGTTCGGCAATACCTTTCTTCAAGCCTTCTGCCGTACGTCCCATACCTACATATTCCCACATAACATGACCCAGTTTCTTGTGGATAGAATCAACAGATTCTTTACCCTGGATGCTCATGAACTTGTCGATCTTAGCTTGAACTGCCTTTTCTGCTTCAGCAAATTCAGGAAGATCAGTAGAGAAACGAGGAACAGTGATTTGATCTGCCAGATAATTCTGGATGGTATAAGGCAATACGAAGTAACCGTCAGCCAAACCTTGCATCAATGCAGAAGCACCGAGGCGGTTTGCACCGTGGTCGGAGAAGTTACATTCACCGATAGCGAACAGACCCTTGATAGTGGTTTGCAGTTCGTAGTCTACCCAGATACCACCCATTGTATAGTGGATAGCCGGATAAATCATCATCGGATTATAATATTTTACGCCATTAATTTCTTTTGCCAGTTCGCCCGGATTAACGTCAGTGATTTCTTCGTACATATCGAAGAGGTTACCATAACGTTGAAGAACAACGTCGATACCCAAACGGTTGATAGCTTCAGAGAAGTCGAGGAATACGGCCAAACCTGTGTTGTTTACACCGAAACCAGCGTCGCAACGTTCTTTAGCGGCACGGCTGGCAACGTCACGCGGAACCAAGTTACCGAATGCCGGATAGCGGCGTTCCAAGTAATAGTCGCGGTCTTCTTCCGGAATATCACTTCCTTTGATTTCGCCTTTCTGGAGTTTTACTGCATCTTCTTTCTTTTTCGGAACCCAGATACGACCGTCGTTACGGAGAGATTCAGACATCAAAGTCAGCTTAGACTGCTTGTCACCATGTACCGGAATACAAGTCGGGTGAATCTGAACGTATGCAGGATTTGCGAATACAGCACCCTTGCGGTAGCAAGAGATAGCAGCTGTACAGTTACAACCCATAGCGTTAGTAGACAGGAAGTAAGCGTTACCATAACCACCGGTAGCGATTACTACAGCGTGAGCAGCGAAACGTTCCAATTCGCCTGTTACAAGATTTTTTGCGATGATACCGCGGGCACGTCCATCAACGATGACAACATCCTGCATTTCATAGCGGGTATACAGTTTAACAGTACCTACGTTTACCTGACGGCTCAATGCAGAGTAAGCACCCAGTAGCAACTGCTGACCAGTCTGGCCTTTAGCGTAGAAAGTACGAGATACCTGTGCGCCACCGAAAGAACGGTTGTCCAGCGTACCGCCATATTCGCGAGCGAAAGGAACACCTTGCGCTACACATTGGTCGATGATAGCGTTAGACACTTCAGCCAAACGATATACGTTAGCTTCACGGGCACGATAGTCACCACCTTTTACAGTATCGTAGAACAGACGGTAAACCGAGTCACCATCATTTTGATAATTCTTTGCAGCATTGATACCACCCTGTGCAGCGATAGAGTGTGCACGACGGGGAGAATCCTGAATACAGAAATTGAATACTCTGAAACCCATTTCACCAAGTGAAGCAGCGGCAGAAGCACCTGCCAGACCCGTACCCACAACGATGATGTCCAAACGACGTTTATTAGCGGGGTTCACCAATTTCTGGTGAGCTTTATAGTTGGTCCATTTCTCAGCCACCGGGCCTTCTGGAATTTTTGAATCTATCTTGATCATAATATTATTTACAATTTAATCATTTACAATTTACTATTTAGCAAGCACCGCCACAAATCAGTGTTTTCACGAAGAATACCACTACTACCAGTGCGAAACCGAGTACAACAATCGTAGAATAGATGTTAGAAATACATTTCCAACGATTGATCCATACTTTGTTGTTCCATCCCAGTGATTGCATAGAGCTCCAGAAACCGTGAGTCAGGTGGAACCACAAAGCAAACAGCCAAACGAGGTAAAGAACTACGTAAACCGGGCTAGAGAAAGTCTGCTGGATGTGATAAGCACCGTTAGCGGCATAAGCCAGCGTCAGTGTATCAGCGTGCATGCCCATGTTGTGCATCAGTTCCGGCAACTGCATTTTTGCCCAGAAGTTGAAGAGGTGCAAACCAAGACCTACGATAACGATCAGACCCAGCACCAACATGTTTTGAGATGCCCATTCTACAGTTTTTGGTTTGTCAACCACTGCATAGCGTTCGCTACCACGCGCTTTGCGATTCTGCATTGTCAGCCAGAATGCGTAGATGATGTGAATCACAAAAAGAGCGGCTAGTCCTGCGGTAGCCACTAACGCATACCAGTTTGCTCCCAGGAACTCACAAATCATGTTGTAACCATCAGCCGAGATGATTGCAACCAAGTTCATCGCCATGTGAAATGTTAGAAACAGGACAAGGGCGATACCGGTAACGCTCATCACCACTTTCCTTCCTACAGATGAATTACTTAACCACATAAATGATTGAATTTAAATTATTTAATTGTTAGAACTAAAATTTCGACGTTTTACACCTCTTACAGACTGCAAAAATAGGGGAAATAGATTGATTGAGCAAGGAATTAAAGAAATAATTCTTTAATAATGAATCAATGCGCTAATGTATCAATATGCCAGCCAGTATGCGCGCATGGTGCAACTGATTGGCACATTAGTAGGATGAGGCTGTTTATTGTACTTTCCCGATTTTCTCACCGCCGGCTGCTTTCTTGCGTAAAGCGCGTGGGGTATCTCCGAAAGAGTCTTTACAAAAGTGGGCGAAATGCGACAGGGAGTCGAATCCGTATCTGTTACAGATTTCAGTGATTCGCATTTTGGTGTGCTGTAGGTCTTCCAGGATTCCTTCCCGTTTCTTTTCCAGTATCCATTCGTATACGGGCACACCATAGAGGTTTTTGAATAGTCGGCGGAAAGTAGTGGTCGTATATCCTCCCAGATGCGCAAATTCTTCCACGTTCTTCACCTTGCTGTAATTCTGCATGACGAAATAGTGGAAACTTTCCGTATAAGTGCTGATCGGATAGAAGAATGAACTCAGTTGGGGCAGCGGATAAAAGTTGGTAATCAAGAAAACCAGTTCTTTGCATTTTAAGTCGATATACTTGCTGCAAGGGTTTTCCTCAGCGAGGAATTCGGGCATACTGGTGACAAGGTGGTAAAGCCTTTCGCTCATAATCAGTGGAGTGTAGGTCAAAGGAGCTTCCGTCTGTTCCATCATTTCCTTATATCGGTCTTCGCAGAGCAAAGGCAGTTCGTTGAACCAGTAGACAACGTATTCAACATCTGTCAGTGCCAGTATTTCGACCTTGGAGCCAATAGCTTGCAAAACAATTTGTCTCTCGCGTAACGTTATTCCGGGATGCTCTTCGCTATTGATAAGTAATTCGCCCTTTATCATAAAAAGCATACAATTCTGCGTACACTTATCCTTGGGGATATGCTCTCCTTTAGGTAAGTTTCTATATACAAGGATATTCTCAACATTTTTTGGACATCCCGTACAGTTGGTATATTGTATGCAAAATGAATCTCCTGGCATGAGTTTTATGCGTGATTTATTATCTTAACGGAACAAAGATAGGCTTTTTTTGCGGAAAATGGAACTCTTTCTTTTATTTATGTTTTAGTAGAAACCTGCAAATATTATTCTTATCCCTTTGGATGATGTTAAAGAATTCAATATTTATCTGTTGTAAATTTCTGAATAGAAAACTTTATGTTGATTTTTGGAAGTATTATAGTTGTTTTTGAACATCTGTTTCCCTTTGATATGCGTATTTTTGCAATCTAAACGTTTTAATTATCAATCATTATGCTAATGCTAAGAAAAATTGTATTCTTCCTTTTTGTGTTTGTTGGATTATCATTGTTTGCACAACAAGACTATATGGTCAGTTCTTATGTGCGGGGTAATTTTTACAACCGTGGTCGTATCTCTACAGAAAGCTTGCGGGCAAGTGACGACCTTATTTTCTTGAATGTTCATCCTAATAAAGACGGATCATTGTCATTTGAGAATCCACGTGTATTTCAGGGAAAAGGGGTGACCACTTGGGAAGGTTTGATTAAATCGGTTCGTGCAAAAGTAAAAGGTACAAAAGTGAAAATACGTTTGGGTGCTTCCAGTGGCGAATGGAAAGCGATGGTGGCCGATGAGGCCGCTCGTACGACGTTTGCAAAGAACATAAAGACTGTACTGGAAAAGAATAAACTGGATGGCATTGATCTTGATTTTGAGTGGGCGGAAAATGAGAAAGAATATAAAGATTATAGTTTGGCTATCCTGAAGATGCGTGAAGTGTTGGGAGACAAGTATCTTTTCAGTGTATCTCTGCATCCTGTTTGTTATAAGATTAGTAAGGAAGCTATTGAAGCAGTTGATTTTATTTCACTTCAGTGCTATGGTCCTTCACCGGTTCGCTTTCCGATAGAGAAATATTGTTCGGATATACAGATGGTATTGGAGTATGGTATTCCGAAGGAAAAACTGGTGGCAGGAGTTCCTTTTTATGGGGTGACCAAAGATAATTCAAAGAAGACAGAGGCTTATTTCAATTTTGTACAGAATGGATTGGTTACGAGTCCTGCACAGAATGAAGTGATCTATCAGGGAGATACTTATGTGTTTGACGGTCAGGATAACATTCGTATCAAAACCCGTTATGCAAAGGAACAGAAGCTGAAAGGTATGATGAGTTGGGATTTAGCTACGGATTTGCCGTTAAGTGACAGCAGGTCATTACTAAAAACAATGACTGAAGAATTGAGGGAATGACTTAGTTTGCACGACTGCTGCTTGTAAATCCTTTTTATAGATGCTGCCTAACAGGCTCTGTTTTAATAGGTTCCTCCCCTCCTTTATTATAAATCAGATTTATAAAGAATGTGTTAAAACGTTTTTCTTTAGAGAAATACCCCTGCCGCAATATCTTCATTTGCAGGAATTTGTTCAGGAAATATGCCTCTACCAACAAGCATATCTCTGACTGCGACATTATTGTCAACATGTTCATTTTCAATGGCAGTTTGTCCGTATAGGTCTTTTTGCTGAACATTCACAGAGGTCATTTCTGCGGCAAAGTCTTTGGCTTTTATGCTGATGGTCGGAAGAAAATCAGCCAATGGTCGACTATCAGGTACGTCAAGTTTACGTTTTAGCATTTTGGTGTCCATGTGAAACAGTGCTTTATCTCCTTTGGAACGTATAATGGCGAATCCTTGATTGTCAACTCCTCTTTCATATAAAACACCCGAGAGAAGTTTCTCTGTCTCGGCTAGTTTGGTACGTGCTTGGACACGTTCATATTCTATTAAACGTTGCTCTACTAATTCTGCACGGCGCGTTTGTATTGCAAAGTAGTTTTGAGCAAAGGCAATTTCTTGCTTTCGAGAATCTCCATTTTGTGCTACCAGATAGCAGGCATAACGGGTCAGAAAGATGTTATCTACTTCTCTTTCAGCGCCTGAACCTAATATAACCATTTTGCTGACGTCAGCAAAATGGTATGCAATATTTTCTCCGGCATTTTTACATGCATCTTTTGCTTTCTATATGATAGACAGGAAGTTACGCCATTGAGAATATCCTAACAATGGATAAAGTTCTCTCGCACTCCAACATTCCACTTTGTTGTATTCGCAAACAATGCTCTCAAACTGCTTAAATAGCTCTTTTATTTCTTCTGATTTCATTTTATTTCTGTATTATGTTGGTTCCATTTTATTCATCTGTCTTTATCTCCGCCTTGCCATAATATCCCGGCATCGGTATGTAAATCGGATTATAATAAGTATTGATATTCTTCAACTTCTTCTCCTCCTCTTTCAGCCGTTTGATTTGCCGTGCGGCAGTGGTAGGGGCAAAGCCGCACAATCCTTGAAAGTCGCGACGAGTTAATACAGGGTTGCTCTTGAAGTAGTTTGTCAGCAATTTGTCTATCTCGTCATTTGAAAGGACAGCCGAATGGGGTTTCAGTTTACTTCGCTCCACATGAACAACACTGACTGACCTTTTCAGTTTGACGTCCGCTTTAAAGCTGATATTGGCTTTGAGTTTTATCTGATTCGCTTTTAGTTTGGGCGAAGTGATAGGTTCTTGACTATTCAGCTTTATCTGGAAATAACCGATGCCATCCAGATGGACGCTTTGTCCTTCCCGAAGACGATCCCCCATAAAATGACTTAGGGATTCGAGAACTGACTTTACATCCCCTTCAGTTAGAGAAGTTGCTATCTGGATTTCTTTTGCCAAATAGTCTGTGTCAATGTGTTGGAAGTTGACTACACGTGCGTGATACACTTCTTTGTCTTCCTCATCCTTGGGACGGGGAGTCTTGTACAATTCAAATTGTATTGCCATTATTTATTTGTTTTCGCCTTATACATTGCTACGCCTTTTTAATTTACCGTTGCAAGCCTATAAGGGCATTGTTTTTTGTTGTTGCGAAGCTAATCGATCATCTTCGGACTTAGGGGGAGGGTGTTATATAGCTGTTGTTTGTTTGCTATCAAGCGGCTTTTATAAGTTATCCTGCCTTTATTCTTGGACTAAGGCATAAGGATAGTTGTCTTCCGGTGCCTTTATCATTAGTTTCCCACGGCCGTGGAGAGATCTCTTCATGGCTGTGGTAGTATCTTTCCACGGCCGTGGTAGGAATTCGCCACGGCCATGAAGAATGAACTATATCGGTAACAAAGATAAACTATATCAGGGAGAAAAGCAAACTATCTCTGCTTGTTTAAGGTATTTATACGCCTTGTTCTATCTGATAGATATAGGGCAGGGGAGAATTAAACTATTCAACAAAAACAAGCTATCTTATGCATATAGGGTCTTTATTCGGCTATTTTGTAGATGATAGATAACCTGTTTTTGCTGGTAAAAGTATGATAGATACCTTTTTTAAAAGCTATCTATCATACTTATTTCTTTGATAATGAGAAGAGTATCAAAATGAATGATACTTATGATAGATATTTTTTCACTATGGTAAGTATATATGTCCACCGAACTGAAAAATGATGTCTTATGATTGTTTACTGAATACCCTATTTCAGCTTCTTCTGATACTCATCCGAATTCAGTATCTCCAGCGCCTTTTGTATACTCTCATTGGTGGTATTCATTACCCGGAAATATTCGTTCATATCCCAAAGGTCACGGGCTATCAGTGCTTTAAGCTGCGTCTTGATAAGAGGAAGCGACTTCTGATATTGTTCTTCATTGAATTTCACTCCTTCTTTCTCTCCTATTTCCTTTAAAATGGCGAGCATATCATCATCAACTACGAACTTCTCATCAAACGATTCGAATTTCTTGTATTTGTTTTTCAACTCTTTCCGGTGCCCTTCGATAAACTGCATGGTGAATTTAATCACGGCTCCTTTAGCTACCAGATTACGGTGATAATCCGTATAAAGAGTAGTGTCGATAGGTACGAAATAATCCGGCATGATACCCCCTCCGCCATAAACGGTACGTCCTAGTTTCTTGGTTTGTACTTTCAGCGAATCCGGGAAGTGAATACTGTCAGCATTCATCAGTTCACCGTGGTTGAAACGTTCTATCAGGTCCTTGTTGTAATCGACAGTACTGTCGTATGGTTTCTGGATGGAACGTCCCGATGGAGTATAATAGCGCGCAATAGTCAAACGAATCATGGAACCATCCGGCAGGTCGATAGGACGTTGCACCAATCCTTTGCCGAAAGAACGGCGTCCTACGATAATTCCTCTGTCCCAATCCTGCACTGCACCGCTGACAATTTCGCTGGCGGAAGCCGTATATTCATCTACCAGGATGATAAGACGTCCATTACGGAAATCTCCGTTTCCTTTGGCGTAGAAATCACTGCGTTTGGCAGTCCGTCCTTCCGTGTAGACAATCAGTTCCTTTTGTCCCAGGAATTCGTTGGCAAGGTCGATAGCTGCATTCAGGTAACCTCCTCCGTTTCCTTGCAAGTCGAGAATCAGGTCCTTCATACCTTGTTTCTGAAGGCTTGTCATTGCTTTCTTGAATTCTTCGGCAGTAGTTGCTCCGAAGCGGTTGATGCGGATATAACCTGTTTTAGGCTGAATCATGTAAGAAGCATCGAGGCTAAGGATAGGTATTTTATCTCTTTTCACTGTGAACAATAAAGGATCTTGCACGCCACGACGAACGATAGTCAGGTTGACTTTAGAGCCTTTCGGACCACGAAGACGCTTCATAATATCTTCCGTACTCATTTTCACTCCGGCAATGGCGCTGTCATTGACCGCAACAATACGGTCACCGGCAAGGATGCCGACTTTTTCGGAAGGTCCGTTACTGACGGGTTGCACTACTAACAGGGTATCTTCAATCATCTGAAACTGAACTCCAATACCTTCGAAGTTACCTTGAAGAGGTTCGTTCATTTTCTTCACTTCTTCTGCGTCCGAGTAGGTAGAGTGCGGGTCGAGTTGTGCCAGCATCTTGATGATGGCTTCTTCCACCAACTTGTCTTCATCTACTTTGTCTACATAGAAATGGGAGATTGCGAACTCTGCCATCTGTAGCTTGCGCATGGCTTCAGAACCGAAATTTTGGGCTTGTAAGGCTGGTACTGCCCACAGGCAAGCCAAAAGGACGTATATTTTAATCTTATTCATAATCTTACTTTATATTAATAGCCGAGTATTAACAACCGGGCACAGATACGCCTGCATCCTTCTCAACTCTCAACTTATCCTCATTCCTTTGGGAATAAACTGGCTGATATCTTTATTATAAGTCAATAATTCGCGTACAATCGTCGAGCTGACGCAAGTCAGTTCCGGTTCTGTGAAGAGCAGGATGGTTTCAATGCCTGCCAGTTTGCGGTTGATGTCTGCAATCGTTTCTTCATACTCGAAATCTTTCACTGTACGGATACCGCGGACAATAAACCTGGCCTCTACTTCCTGCGCAAAATCAATGGTCAGACAGTCGTAGGACATCACTTTTATACGAGGCTCATCCTTGTAAAGTTCCCGAATCATTTCCTCTCTTTTCTCAATGGGAAAGTATGTATTCTTGTTCTCATTGATACCGATTCCTATCACGATTTCGTCCATAAAGGTGAGTGCACGTTCCACTACCGAATAATGTCCGATGGTGAAGGGGTCAAAAGTACCCGGGAATATTGCTTTTCTCATGATGCCAAATCTTCTTCTATAACCAGATTATCTATAATAAAGTTCTGTCGTTCCATGGTATTTTTACCCATGTAGAATTCAAGTAGTTCTTTCACTGCATCCGTCTTTCGCAAAGAAACTTGCTCCAGACGCATGTCTTTACCGATGAAATGCTTGAACTCGTCCGGTGAAATCTCTCCTAAACCTTTAAATCGCGTGATCTCCGGATTCGGGCTTAGTTCGTTAATTGCATTGACACGCTCTTCTTCACTATAACAATAGATTGTTTTTTTCTTATTGCGTACACGGAACAAAGGCGTTTGCAGAATATATACGTGGCCTTTTTTTATAAGGTCAGGGAAGAATTGCAGGAAGAAAGTAATTAATAGCAGGCGGATATGCATACCGTCCACATCGGCATCGGTTGCTACGATGACTTTGTTGTAGCGTAGTCCGTCCAAGCCATCTTCTATATTCAGGGCTGCCTGAAGCAGATTAAATTCTTCGTTCTCGTAGACCACTTTCTTAGTTAACCCGAAAGAATTCAGCGGTTTACCACGTAGACTGAACACTGCTTGCGTGTTCACATCACGGCTTTTGGTGATGGAACCACTTGCAGAGTCCCCCTCGGTGATAAAGATGCAGGAGTCTTCTTCCAGTCCTTTTCCTTTCGGGTCGTTGAGGTGAATACGGCAGTCACGTAATTTGCGGTTGTGCAGGTTCGCTTTCTTTGCACGCTCACGGGCAAGTTTGGTTACACCTGCAATGGCTTTACGCTCTTTCTCGGATTCTTGTATCTTTTGCTGTATCGCTTCGGCTACATCCGCATTCTTGTGCAAGAAGTTGTCCACTTCCAGTTTGATAAAGTCGCCTACATATTTATTGACTGTCACTCCGCCGGGAACCATATTGGTAGAACCCAGCTTCGTTTTCGTCTGACTCTCAAAGATAGGCTCTTCCACATTGACGGCAATGGCAGCAACCAGTCCGTTACGAATGTCGGTATAGTCCATGTTCTTGTTAAAGAACTCTTTGATGGTGCGGGCGATGTGTTCCTTGAAAGCACTCTGATGCGTACCTCCTTGGGTGGTATGCTGACCGTTGACGAAGGAGTAATATTCTTCTCCGTATTGTCCGGTATGCGTGAAGGCGATTTCGATGTCTTCCCCTTTCAGGTGGATGATCGGGTAAAGTCCGGTTGCCGTCATATTGTCGTTCAAAAGGTCTACCAGACCATTGCGCGACAGGATACGGTGTCCGTTATAGATAATGGCAAGCCCGGTATTGAGGTACGTGTAGTTACGTAGCATTGTCTCAATAAATTCAGGCTTGAAACTGTAATTCAGGAATAATGTATTATCCGGTTCGAAGAAGATGTAAGTTCCGTTTTCTTCTTCGGTATTCTGCGTCTCATCGGTCAGCAGGTTTCCTTTTGAGAAAGTGGCGATACGTACTTTGCCGTCGCGGTAACTGCGTACCTCGAAACGGGAGCTCAAGGCATTGACGGCTTTCACACCGACACCGTTTAGTCCGACACTTTTTTTAAATGCCTTGCTGTCGTACTTACCACCGGTGTTCAGCATGCTGACGGCTTCGATGAGTTTTCCCTGCGGGATGCCTCGTCCGTAGTCGCGTACGCTGACACGGAGGTTTTCTTCAACGGTAATCTCGATTTTCTTACCGGCTTGCATTTTGAACTCGTCAATACTGTTGTCAATTACTTCTTTCAGGAGGACATAGATTCCGTCTTCGGCATGTGCACCGTCGCCCAGCCTTCCGATATACATACCGGGGCGTGTGCGTACATGTTCCATGTCACTTAGGTGACGGATGTTGTCGTCAGTGTACTCTACTGCATTGTTGTTGTCTACAGGTATCAATTCGTTCTCTTCCATAGCTGTTATAAATGAAGAATGAAGAATAAAGAATGAAGAATTGCCATGCGGCATTAAGTAGTAGCGCAGCCAAATTCTTCATTCTTCATTCTTAATTATTAATTTCTTTAATGAACGCACGGCGGCGCTTATGTTGTTGAGTCTCAAAGTAATCCCATTGTGCCTGAACTTTTCCGTTCAGTTCCAGTTCGGGGTTGCTTTCCGCAAAGATAAAACCTAATTTTTGATAAACTGGAATTAAATCGGAAAATAACAAAGCGTTAACACCTTTGTTTTGATATTCCGGTTTCACTGCAACGAGTAGCAGATCAAGCATTTTGGCACGGCGTTTCATAAATAGTGCCTTTAACAGATAGAACCATCCGAGTGGCAACAGACGCCCGTGTGATTTCTGTAAAGCTTCGGCGAGAGATGGCATGGAGATACCTACACAGACCAGTTCGTCATTGGCATCAGTAATCAGTGTAACCATCCGTAAGTCAAGGATCGGCAGATACATTTTCACGTATTGGTCGATTTGCCGCTGTGTCAACGGAGAATAGCCATAAAGAGGACTGTATGCTTCATTCATCAACTCGAAAATCTTCTGTCCGTAGTCTTTGGCTATTTTTCTTCCGGAAGTATATTTCTTTATCTTGAGGTTATATTTTCGTTGGATCAGTTCGGAGATACGTTTATGCTTGTCGGGAATGGCATCCGGTATGTAGATTTTGTATTCCACCCAGTCGGCGTCTTTCTCGAAGCCTAACTTTTCCATGTGTACAGGATAGTATGGGTAGTTGTAGATAGTAGCCATGGTACTAAGCTGGTCGAATCCTTCAACTAACATACCTTCCGCATCGAAATCAGTAAATCCGAGAGGACCGGCAATGTGAGTCATGCCTCGTTCTTTTCCCCATTCTTCCACCGTTTTGATGAGTGCGGATGATACTTCGGGATCGTCGATGAAGTCTATCCATCCGAAACGAACGTTTTTACATTCCCACTTCTCGTTCGCCTGATTGTTGATGATTGCAGCTACACGTCCTACTATTTTATCGTCCCGGTATGCGAGGAAATAATCTGCTTCACAGAATTCGAATGCTGCGTTTTTCTTCTTGTTGAAGGTGTTGAGCATGTCGTCATAGAGGTCAGGCACAGAGTAAGGGTTACCCTTGTACATTCTGTAATTGAAACGGATAAATTTCTTAAGTTCTCTCTTTGTGGAGACTTTCTTGATTGTAATAGCCATATCTCGTATTTATGATTTGAGCAGGCAAAGATACGTGATAATCTTTAAATTACAACGCGACGGAAAGAGAAAATATAGTCTCTGGACGATTAGGGAGTGGACTGTAAATATGAAAAATACCGGAAATGATGATCATACATTCATTGCCGGTATTCTTTTTCTGTTTTTGTAGGCCGTTTATTGGCTGATGTGTCCTTCGAAAGGCGAGGCAGGTAAACCGGCTGCGTTGTATAAGTTAGCATCATCGGGATTATCTCCCCAAGCATATCGTACAGAGACCGGTTGCTGTATTTCCTTATTCCATACTATTACTTTATTGTTTTCGATTTTAGCCTGTGCCCATTGGTATTTTCCATCTGCGCCGGCAATGGCGAATCCTGATAAATAGCCATATTTATTACGAGCTACTAGTTGCTCGTCACAAGCGTTAAAGGTGACCTCCAGTGCATCTCCGATTCTTTTTACCGACTGGAATATCGGGCCGGTGCAAACAATAGAGTTATATCCGTAATCATTGTGGAGAGCATGCAAAGCAAGTCGTTTACCTACATCTTGTTTGTTGCGGGGATGTATGTCATTTTCTTCACCGATGTCTATAATGACGGCCTGTCCTGTATGTGGTAAGGCCAGTGTCTTCGACTGTGTATCCCGCAGGTTTGCCCAATGACTTTCAGAGGGCTGCTTGGCCGGAGACATGAAGTTTGCTAATTGAACCCAATAAAATGGAAATTCGTTATTCCATCTACTTCTCCAGTCTGTAATTAAAGCCGGAAATAAATCAATGTATTCGTTGGCGCGGGCGGCATTGTTTTCTCCCTGATACCAGATTACCCCTTTCATCCCCAAACCTACCAGTGGATGAATCATTGCGTTGAACAGCAAAGAAGGAAAAGCGTTAGGACCATATTCTACATAATCATATTGTGCACTCGATACTGCAACTTTATACTTCCAATTATCACACAAAGGGAAAATTCGGTTGTTGACTTTCAGGTATACTTCATCTTTAGGACCATATAGACCGCCTCCTCCACGATAGTCGGATATTTTAATAGTGATGGTATTCTGTTCCTTTAATACTTCTGCCGGGATCTTGTATAAACGTTTCAGGTCATATCCTACCGTTCGTCCTACTTCATGTCCGTTAACCCAGGTAATGTCATCGTCATCGATAGTACCGAGACTCAATTCTGCATCCTGTCCTAAACAGTTGGCCGGTATGGAAAACTGATAAGTAAACCATACAACTCCATCTATACCGGATAACTCTTCATTTGACCATAATGACGGAACAATATGTTCCTTCCAGTTTTCTGTAGGGGTGTTTTCTAAATACCATTTCTCTTTTTCTCCCGGTTCGTTTATGATGGCTTGTTCGAATTCTTTTTTGACTTTGTCACTGTGCTTGATGTATTCTTCGAATTCAGAAGAGCGCATACGGGCTAATGATTTTTCATATTTCGGGAAATGCTCTATCACTTCCATGCTCATCCAGGTTTCGATGTCCGTACCACCCCATGAGGAGTTGATGAATCCGATAGGAATATTGAGTTTTTGGTATAATTCACGCGCAAAGAAATAGCCGACAGCTGAAAAATCAGAAGCGGAGGCGGGTGAACATACTTCCCATTTACCTTTTAAGTCGGTTTTAGGAGTGTGCCCCATTTCTTGAATTACGTTGAATGAACGGATTTGAGGGTAATTGGCAGCTGCGACTTCTTCGGTAGCATGATTAGCGCTACGCAGACGAAACTCCATATTTGACTGTCCGCTACAAATCCATACTTCACCGATTAAAATATCTGTAAATGATAAAGTCTGCTTGAGGCTTTTTACATTTAGAGTATACGGTCCACCGGCTTGCATAGGAGGTAGGCTGACTGACCATTTCCCATTTTTATCGGTTCGGGTACTCTTTTGAGCATTTCCTAATGTTACGCTAATTCGCTCACCGGCACTGGCAGTTCCCCATATATTGATTGGCTTCTCACGTTGCAGCACCATGTGGTCTGAAAAGAAAGAAGGTACGGAAAGCTGTGCCATTATTTGTGATAGGACAAATAACAAGCAAACTGTTAATGATAGAAGTTTTTTCATCCGATGAGTATTTGGTGATTATTCATTAATATATTCTTTGGGAAGCAATATCTTACGAAGCGTATCGGCAAAGATTGCAGCCATGCGCTGTTGAATAAATGAATGTTCTCCATGTGGCGGATGCCATCCAAATATTTCTCCATGAGTCTCTTGTGAATCCCCAGTGTAAATTAGGCTATATTGTTTTCCTGTAACCGGATGTTTCTGGTTTTTGGAGAATCCGATGTATCTGTCGAATTCTACTACCGGGAATCCCCATTTTTCTGCCAGTTTTCGGACCGAAGTGTTGAATATCGGACGACTGTCATGCCAATGAGTACATAAGACAATAGAAGCAGGTTTCCCATAAGGAGTGTTGTAATATCTGGATTTTGGATTGAATTTCTGGTTATAACAGTCTGATATGTAGCGCTTGATGACATAATCATAGCAAACGGCATAGTCGGAAGCATCAAAAGGAGTTTTATAATCCTTGTAGTTCTCTTTTAAGTTTGCTTCGTTATATACGTCTTTTTCATGTACTTGCATCAAGACAAATACATCAATGTTATCGAACTCTTCCGGGGTATAGAGAGTACCGTCCAGCATTTTATTTGCAGTGTGAGCAATAGATTCTGCACTTACAGCCCGATTGATGGGGATGGCGTGAAGGGCACGACATCCCATTTCAAACCACTTATTGTTAGGTTCGGCAAAAGATGCTCCGGATAATAAAATGGTATAAGTGTCTTTATTTTGGGCTATTCCTGCTAAAGCGAGCAGGCAAATGAATGTGAATAAGGTGATTCTTTTGTACATAGTTATCGTTGATTGATTAATTGGTGAATAAAATCAAGTTCAAGTGAATGTTTTCCGGCTTGTAAAGTTATAGATTTTTGGGGTTCTGGCATTGTAAAAGGAACAAATGTTGCAGAAGTGCCTGCCGGAATATCGATTGTATAACGGATGCAGTCATTAGTTTGACGAACCCAGTTGATATTTAACCAGCCATAGGGAGTATTATAGCGTATGGTAAGTTCATTCATGTCTGCCGGAAAGAAAGGTTTTAGCAAAATATGCTTGAATCCGGGATGTTTTTCATCCATCTGAATTCCTCCCAGTCCTTTGTATAGCCATGCTCCTATTTCTCCGAACATAATATGGTTATATGAGTTGTCGATAACGACATCTGTCCGCCAATTTTCATGTAGAGTTGTAGCACCTTGTTTGATCCAGTACCCCCAGGAAGGATAGGTGTCTTGTGATGCGACTTTGTAAGCTGTTTCCGCATATCCGTTATCTGACAGGGCGGAAAGTAGGGCCTTGCTTCCTAATAAACCGACGTCCAGATGATAATCGTCTTTTTCTACCAATTCATGTAGTCTGGCAGCAACTTTCTTTTTATCTTCTTCCGGAACGATTCCCCAGTATAATGGCATGGCAAGTTCTGTCTGTGTTCCCTCTGCATATATTCCTGTTTCCTTATTGAGAAAACTGGTGTTGATAGCCTCTTTTATTTTTTGTGCCAGCGTGTTATAATAGGAGGCATCTTCGGCATATCCGAAAAGTCTGGCTGCTTTGGCTAGAATACAGACGTCCGTATAATAATAGATAGAGGAAGTCAAGGTTATATTGCTTTTTGAGCGTACAGGTACCCAGTCGCCCAGTCCCCAGTCTGTAAGATGATTGGTTGATATGGATTCTATATAGGAGACATATTTTTTGATTGGTCCGTACATGCGGCGGAGTAATGTGGTATCTCCGTAAAATCGATAAATTTCCCAGGGGATAATGGCGACAGCACTCGTCCAGTCGACCCCGTTGGCCCAATCATAGCCCCATACAGAAGTTGGGATGATACATGGGAGGACTCCGTTGTCTTTTTGTTCATCACAAAAGTCGTTCATCCATTTCTCATATATAGAGATACCATCGAAATTGTATAATCCTGTTTCTATGGCAATATGTGCATCTCCTGTCCAGCCATTCTTTTCCCGTTGAGGGCAGTCAGTCGGGTAACCGAACAAGTTGGCTAAATAGGAACTGTTAGTGGCTTTCCATATTTTGTTTAGCAGATCGGATGACGAAGACCAGTAGCCGATGATCGGAACATCACTGTGCATTTCTACTGCAATAAGATTTTCGTCGGATAATTGAATGGGGGCAGATGATGAGACTTCTACAAACTGAAAACCTTTGTAGTTGAATTTGGGCATGAATCTATCTTGCTTTCCGCTAAGTATGACGATGTCTGTTTGAAAAGGATCGCTGTCGTCTGTCGGCCGGTAGTGATAATCTATATTTGCCATGTTTACCATACCGTTTTTGTCTAAAAGTTCCCCATGTTTCAGGCGCAGTTTTGTTCCTTTTTTTCCTTTCACTTTTAGCTCGGTGACACCTGCAATGTTTTGGGGGAAATGATAGACGTAGCAGCTGTCATTTATTTTTTTACATTGAGTTGCTGTATAGCGGGCCGTTTCACGAATCGGATGCATAACTTGTGATTTGATCGTTTCCGTAGGCGATTCGGTTTCTTGTGCATGATACCATCCGGTAGCGTTGAATCCGGGGGAGTCCCAGCCTGCTAATTCTTTCTGTGCATCATAATGCTCGGCTGTATAGATGCTGTTGAAAATAACCGGGCTGTCAGTTGTTTGCCAGGTTGAGTCAGTACCCAGATATTCTGTTGTTCCATCTGTGTAACGCAGATGGAGTTGTGCTGTGAATTTAGGGCGGTTTCTCCATGAAGCCTTGTCGAAAAACCATACTGCTGTGGATTGATGATTATACCAGCCGTTCCCCAGTTGTACTCCTATTACATTTTCACCCAGAGATAGTAATGACGTAACATCATGAGTGACTGATAGTATACGTTTGTCGAAATGTGTATACATAGGGTCCAGGAAATGATTTCCTGCCCGTTGCCCGTTGACTGAGAGCTCATGCAGGCCTGCCGATGCAATAGTGAGTAAGGCTTGCTCGATTGTTTTGTCTAATTGGAAGCTCTTTCTATAATAGGGTGCCGGACGGTATGTGATGTCATGTTTGTCAGTAATCCATTTCCCTTTCCAGTTGTCGGGTGATAAACATCCTGTCGTGAAGGAGGATATTGGAGAAAATGTAGTTTTCTGTTTGGAAGAGGTTTGATAGCCTATTTTCCAATAATACGTTGTATATGAATCTAATGGTTGTCCATCATAGGAGACTCTTATGGGAGCTCCTATGATGGATTTGTTCCAATAACCGGACTGTCTGTCTGATAATTGAGTACTGTCTGTTGATAGCCATATCTCAACTCTGTTGATACTATCTTCCTCTAGTAGCGGAAGTTTCCAGGAGAGTCTGGGAGTTTGAGTATCTACTCCTACAGGAACGGGTATATTCTCACATTTTAATTCAAATGGCGTTTTTAGCTCTTGAGGTGCACATGAGAATAGGGTTGTACCCAATAGTAAATATAAATAGGACCGAATTGGAATATGAGCCATATTGGTTAGTTGGTTAGTGATGAATTTACTTTTTTCTTCTCTCTTCGAGTTCTGTTGATATTTCATATAATCTTTTTTCATTTAACGGATAACGTGAAATGAAGAATGCTGATAGCATGGTGGCAATTGCCGGGAAGATACTCATCATCATACAAATGCCGGTTTGAGCAAAGTCGGATTGGATTACATTTGCTTTGAAACCGAAATAGGCCAGTAGCCATCCGGTCAAAGCACCTCCGATTGTCCAACCGAACTTTTGAGACATGGACGAAGAAGAGAATATCAGGCCGGTTGCCCGTCTTCCGGTTTTCCATTCGGAATAGTCTGATATATCTGCATACATAGACCATAATAAAGGAGAAATAATACCCGCACAGATACTTATTAAGACCTGTAAACAAAGAATTCCCCAGATAAAATCTTTAGGAAGGAAGTAGAATAAAACACTTAGAATGGTAGCGCCAACCATTGCTACAAAATAAGTTTTCTTTTTACCGATTCTTTTGGTGAGTGATGGCACAAACATGATTCCGAGGATATTGGCGGCTTGTCCTAATACCAAGTAGATCGTGATTAGAGTAATGGCACTATTCATGAATGAGAAAGAGAATGTATCGGAGCTGTCTACATAATATTTGAAATAGAATACAGCAGAACCGTCACGAAGAGAATTGAACACTAATGCCATGATTCCTGCGCATAAAAGAATCCACCAGGGTTTGTTTCTGCCCAGATCTTTCAGATCTTCTTTCAGTGATCCTTTTTCTTCCTTTATGGGCTGCACTCTTTCTTTTGTCCATAGAAAAGTTAATAAGAACATTCCACTAGCCATAATCGCAAATACGACTGCAGCCATCTGCCAGCCGAAAGCGATGTCAGGTATATTTTCCGTTATCTTCATTTTACTGAATATATCAACCAGTGGCTCAATGAGGAATAGTACCAGAATACTTCCTCCAAAAGCAAATGTCATGCGGTAGGAGGAGAACTCTGTGCGTACTTGTGGATTGGCAGACATTACTCCTAATAGAGATGCGTACGGAACATTGATTAATGAATATACCATCATCATAAGGGTATATGTGGCATAGGCAAATATTATTTTGGTAGTCATGTTATCTCCAAAAGATGAGAAGGTCAGTATACCACAGATGCCGAATGGTATGGCTATCCATAGTAGGTAGGGGCGGAATTTACCCCAGCGTGAGTTTGTCCGGTCGCCTAATATTCCGACAAACGGATCGAGGAAAGTGTCCCAAATGCGTGTGATAAGGAACATTGTTCCTACCACTGCCGAAGAGATACCTACCACGTCTGTGTAGAAGAATAGCAGATACATTGTGAATAACTTCCAAAACATGGAAGAAGCAGCATCTCCTAATCCATACCCGATTTTTTCTCTTAGTTTTATGTTTTCCATGGTGATGTATTTATTGTTTCAGGTATTGTTTATTGTGGTTTACCATAGTAATGATCCGCTTCACAGATTCTATAGAACGGAAACCGTCGGTTGGTGTGTGCAGACAATAATCTACAAGCTGGCTTACTGTTGATTCGGCTACATGAAGACGGGTGTCCGAAGACGCATAATAGATATAAATTTTTCCGTTATCATCTTCAATCCATCCGTTTGAGAATAATACATTCGATACATCACCGATTCTTTCTTCTCCTATAGGGGCCATGAAATAACCTGCAGGTTCAGCTATAATTTCTGTCGGATCTTCTAAAGAAGTCATGTATAAGTATAATACATAGCGTAATCCGGCTGCGCATCCTCTTACACCATGTGCTAAATGTAACCATCCTTGTGGAGTTTTAATGGGGTGTGGCCCTTCTCCATTTTTTACCTCCTTGATCGTATGATAAAACCGTTTATTGATGATTTTTTCCTCTTTTATTTCGGCATGACAGATGTCATCTATGAGTGCCCATCCGATACCTCCTCCATTGCCGGCGTCAATAAAACCATCTTGAGGGCGGGTATACAGGGCATACTTCCCATTCACAAATTCCGGATGAAGCACTACGTTACGTTGCTGGCTCGGAGATTTCAGATCCGGCAAGCGTTGCCATGTTTTTAGGTCTTTTGTTCGTGCAATACCTGCAACGGCTACTGCGGAAGATAAATCACCGGCTGGAGCGTTTGTATCTTTGCGTTCCGCACAAAAAATGCCATAAATCCATCCATCTTCATGTGCGGTCAGGCGCATATCGTACATATTGGTATCAGGAATGTCTGTCTCCGGCATTTCTATCGGATAATCCCAAAAACGAAATCCGTCTACGGGACTATTACTTTCTGCTACTGCAAAGAATGATTTTCGGTCTGCTCCTTCCACACGCGCCACAAGATAGTATTTATGATTGATCTTGATGGCTCCCGTATTCATTACAGCGTTGATACCAATTCTTTCTTCCATGAATGGGTTTTGTTTTTCATCAAAATCATACTTCCAGATGAGTGGTGCATGTTCTGCTGTTAATACAGGGTGGTAGTAACGTTTATATATACCGTTGCTATTGTTACATATCTCATTTTTTCGGTTGATAAGAGCTTCATAATTTTGTGTTAGCTCTTCTAATCTATTACTTTTCATATTCTATAGTTATTTTTCTCGGTTAATTATTCTATAATTAAAACCCAGTCATTTCCTTTTCCCTTTGTGGGAGAGGATACGGGAATGGTATCTGCTGTTGTATTTTGATGGAATGTGATTCTTCCATTGCGAGGATTCATCCACTTTAAAGACCGTTTGGATGCCTTCATTGAAGGCAAATAAATCGTTCTCTCTCCACCTTGTGGAAAATATACTAATAAGTAGTCTTTGTTGCCGAATGCTACGGGATAGTTTTTATTTTCTAAAGGTATATTGCCAAAGATGGTTTGTTGGTTTTTTCCTTGAGTAAAGTCAAATTTTTCCCATAATCTGCGAAAGTGAATTAAGTCCCATGCTCCTTGTTTATCCATTGATTGGTACCATGGAGTGTCGGCGTCACATTTAGGCTCACGTCCGGTATCAAACATCTGCCATATATCATTACAGCCGTATGTATATCCACAAGCTCCGCTGAACATACTTTGGTAAAGTGTATGGCGGATATCATCATCTCCAAATCTTCCATTTTCTTTTTTGAAATTGATCGGAATATTTTCATATCGGGGTTCTCCGTCCATGCATGGCTTGTGTGGTTCCTTTTTTAAATCGGGCAAAAGCAGACGTTGATAGATTGCGAAATCTTGTTGTGCGTGTCCGGATTGACACATATTAAAATCCAGCCACGAAGCATTGTGAAACCAGAACGAGGATGAGTGCTCTCCATGAGGATGATAGGTCATCAAATGGTTTTTGTCTACACTTTTAATACCGGTTGCTAATGCATTCCAAATGGCAAAGTTTTTTCCGTCTCCACTTCGATCACCTCCTATTATCCATATCAGATTGGGTGCGTTCATATAACGTTCTCCTAACCATTTGCCGTATCTATATGCATTTTCCGGTGTAAAAATCTCCGGTCCTTTTCCCCATTGTTTGTCTACCTTATCTCCCCAGGTTGGTAATAGAGCTATGTATAAACCTTTGGCTGCTGCCAGAGAAATAACTTTGTCTACATGAGTGAAATAGCCGGGAGCGGGCTTGTCAATATTGCCGTCAATTAACTTAGGTTCTCCGTTAGATGAAACATCCATATCATCTAATTCATCCAGGATTACCGTTTGTATGACGGTAAATCCTTTTTCTCTGCGATTCTCCAAATATAGTTCAGTCTCTTTGTCATTTAAGCGGCTGATGAGTTCCCATGCTGTATCTCCCATGTAGAGAAAAGGAGTTCCGTCACTGTATTCTAGGTAACGTCCTGAAGAATTTACTCTTAAGTTTCCTTTGGATAGATTCGTGGCGTTTCCTGTCCACCGGTCTTCTTGGGCGGAAGTTCCAGTTATACAAAACATGAATAAAATATAGCAGATGGAGAATCGTTTGAACATAATTCTATTTTTTTAAGGTACTTGTATATTTCTCAATGATAGGCATTTGCGGTCTGTCTTTTCCGTCTTTGGGGGTGATTGCCATGAAATAGGTATCCCACCACGGACCCGCAGCCCAATATGTACCATTGATTCCATTTTCTTGTAAATATCCCAAGAATAAGTCGAGGGTTTCATTCCAACGGGGATCATTGTCGGGGATTCCATATTCTCCGATAAAACCATGGAATTTATTCTGTTTAATCCATTCTACAAATGGTTTTACCCGGTCGATTCCTTTCTCCGGATAACATTCTTCCTCTTCGTATGAATATTTGTACGTACCGGATGCATCCTTGTCAAAATATACATGAGCTTCAAAAGCAAGGTTATTAGCCGGGTCTTTTAAGAATTTGAGTGTATCACTCTGCTCGATCCAACGCTCTGCTGATGACCAGTCGTTGCCGCCTACCATAATAAGCGTATTTGTGTCGACTTCTCGTATGGCATTGATGGACGCTTGTGCCATGTCGAACCACTTGGTTTCCGGGGCCAGATCATGTGGTTCGTTCATTAGCCCGTAACCATATATGTTTTTAAAAGTGGAGAATTCTTTAGCGATAGCTTGCCAGAAAGAAGCCAGGTCTTCGATTGTTAATCCGTTGTTTCCAATGAGGGTATGTTCGTTGTTCATGAAGCGGCGACAGTAATTATGTAAGTCAAGAATAACCACCATATCGCGTTTCTCTGCTGCTCTGACCAATTCTTTCATTTTATTGAGGTCATGCTGGTTTAGCGGTCCTTTTAAGTCAAGTTGTAGCCGTTCCCATTTGAATGGTAACCGGATAAGTTTCAGCCCTTTCTTTTGCCAATATTCGAGGTCTTGATCTGTCGGGTAGGTATAGTCTTTATTATACTCACCGGGGAAAGATGAACCGAAGTCCGCGCATGCCAAGTTTACTCCGTAAGGTTCACCTGTCTCTTTTACCGGAGGTTGATTACTTTTACATCCATTTAGAGTAAGAAGGCTAAGTAGTAGAAAAGCCGAAATAAAAACTTTTTTCATAATGTTCTGTTTAATAGGGTGATTGAAGATTCCAGCCTTTTACAATAACTGGAGATTCCAAATTTATTTTTAATATTTTTGATTCCTGTGGGTTAAGCCATATATAGTTCTCCGAAACGATAAGTTGGTCCATTTTTTCTGGTACTTCTACGTGTACTCCGATAGCAGGGTGCTTTCCTGTATTTGTTAAAGTCACCATATTACCTGTGCGTTCCATTTTAATTTCTGTTTGGGGCATTGATACGATGGAGCCCGGACGTACTTCGTAATTGGTAAAGTAATAATTCCGATATATGTTTTTGTTATCTTTGATTATGTCCAGAACAAAGAATAGCATGGTCGATTTGGTTTGTTCTCTATTCAGATTTATTTCTCCTAGTTTTTTGACGACATTATCATCGCCGATACCGTTGAAAGTATGGGTGGCAACAGTATCTAGTAATGCATTGTATATAGACACTTTGACTTGATAAGGTTCTTTCTCTAATGTTTGGCAGTCATCAAGTAGATAGACAGGAAGACTGACTTCTTGACTGGCAAGGTTGCTGCGGTCAAATAGCATGACTGCTGCTAACGGGGCAAAAGACTTTTGCACAAAATAGTGAACGGGTTTTATGATACCATAATAGTCTACACATGACCATGATACACCAGGATAGTTATCGTTCATCTTATAATAAAGTGCTCCGGTAGTATGAGGCCATAATGTGCGTGCCCGTTCTAATGTATGGCGTACTCCTACTACTTGTGCTAACTGTGACCCGAGTATGAAAGAAGCCAGCGAGTCCTTCGGCATAAAATAACCGGAATATTGAGTAAGTTTCTCTATTTCTCTCATCGTTCCGAAGATAGGAGTGTGGTGCGTGAAATTACCGCTCCTTTGGGGAGGCCACACTTCTTTTTCCTCGTCCAAATATCTACGC
The DNA here is from genome assembly GCF_015667765.1 of Bacteroides sp. 1001302B_160321_D4. Lineage (NCBI taxonomy): Bacteria > Pseudomonadati > Bacteroidota > Bacteroidia > Bacteroidales > Bacteroidaceae > Bacteroides > Bacteroides sp. 1001302B_160321_D4. The sequence goes on from NZ_JADPLO010000002.1 coordinate 127,175, forward strand.
ACTGTCTCGATGTGAGGCAATGATGCTATCCCAAATTCTCCCCAAAAAGGAGCGGTCATATTCAAATTGTGATTAAGATGAGCATCGTCCCACCAGCAGTTGTAATTGTGCAGGCTGCCTCCCCAGGCTTCCCCACGATGGAAGGGACGTGTTCCGTCAAGTTCTATACTAAGTCGTCCCATCATGTCAATTGCAGGTCCGAATGGTTTATCTGATTCATTCCCTGCTCCCCACATAATAAGAGAAGGGTGATTTCTTAATCGTTTGGTATTTCTTTCCACTGTTTCTTGCAGGATAGTGTACGGTTGCGTGTTATGGCTATTCCAGGCCGTTGGCCATTCTTGCATGACTAAAATACCATATTTATCGCATAATTCGTAAAAATCATCGGTTTCGGGCATTCCTCCTCCCCAGGCTCTTAACATTTGTATGTGCTGGCTTTGGGCTATCTGGAGCAAATGCTCGTATTTATTTCTTGAGAAGTCCATTAATGCATCCATAGTGCACCAGCCTGTTCCTTTTATGAACATCGGCTTGCCATTGATGACGAATGTCCAGTTATAATAATCTTCTTTAGCACCATCAATTAATGGTCTCATCTCAATAGTCCGTATACCGAACGACGTTTTTATATGGGCTGCCTTCCCTTTTTGTGGAACGAAGAATAGGTTGAGGTCGTATAGTGATTGTTCTCCTCTGTCATTGGGCCACCAAAGATGCGGATCTTTGATTTGAAAGTCTAAAGATAAAGTTTCCTGTTTTTTCTGACTATTTATGTCGAAACGATAATATTGTGTTATTCCTTTGAAGTTCTTGGGAGATACTTCTGCATATAATACTCCTTTTAATGGAGATGATTTTTTATGCAGATCAAGAGTTAAGCGCATTTGACCATCGAGCGAACGAGTAGCGATGAAGGGTGATTCTATTTCTACTGCGGCTTGTTCTTTTAATTGAACACTACGCCAGATTCCTAATGATGGGATTTGTGCATAATGCCATCCATAAACGCAATTGAATACAACTGTATATTTCCAACTTTCATTTGCGTTGGGAGGCCAGTTGCCCAGAAACATTTGAGGGATGGCTTCTAGTTTTACTATGAGAGTGTTTTTATTCTTTAAATAGTTACCTATTGAAAAATCGGGCCCTCCGAACATACCTTCGTGTGTTCCTAAAAGTTTTCCATTGAGCCATATTGTACATTTGTTAGCAATTCCGCCAAAAGATAATATACAGTGAGATGAGGGGGAGTCTAGTTCGAACTCCCGCTTCATCCACCATGTCTTGTAAGATTGTTTTTCTGCAATAGAGTCATTCTGTCCGATGTATGGATCGGGTATGATTCCATTTTCTACTAATGCGGTGTGAATACTACCAGGCACATGGGCAGGTATTTGATCTGTCCAGATAGTGTGTAAACGTTCTTTTTCAGTTCCTCCTTCTGCCAGTTGCCAGGTTCCGTCCAAAAAGATGTTTGCAGGAGTATCTCTGACAAGAGGAATATTTCCTGTTTCAGTCATCTGTATACCTTTTACTTCCATTGGAGATAGCTTTGCTGCAAAGCTTTCTCTGTCTATCTCATCCATTGATTTTTGTGCAATAACCATTGGAGTGGATAGCAGTAAAGTGATAATAGTGATGATTCGAGTTCTCATGGACAGTATTTATTCTGATTATTGTTGTGTACTTTTATATTTCAGGAGCGTGCTTAATTGCGGACGATCCTGTGTGTAATTATTGGTCGGTTGGACAGATAAGGGATAATCACCCCATCGTGGACCGGCAGACCAGTAAGTTCCGTTTATTCCATTTTCTTGTAGATATTTAAGTGCTGCATCAAGAATATCCATCCAACGGCCGTCAGTATCAGGTATACCATATTCACCAACGAATCCACGTTTATTATTTTCTTTCAGCCAGTCAACAAAAGGTTTCAAACGAGCCACCCCTGTTTGAACGGTTGCACCATCTTCGTCATATCCTTTATTATAGTTTCCGGAAGAATCCGAATCGAAATATATATGTGCCTGGAATATCAGGTTATTACTTGGATCTGTAAGAGTTTTCAGATTGTCACTGCATTCTTTCCATCGTCTGGCAGAGCTGAATTCGTCTCCGCTAACTATGATGGTCGTTTTAGTATCTATAGTGCGGATGGCATTAATGCAGGCTTGGGCTATGTTAACCCATGGTGTCGATGCCAGCATTTCGTAGGGCTCATTCATGATGTCGTAACCCCAGATATTTTTATAGTCTTTAAACTCTTTTGCCAGTTTCTTCCATACGTCACAGAAATTGTCAACAGTGCATCGTGCATTACCAATGATTGCATATTGATTATTTTGTGAACTTTGACCGTCGCAATATACACAATATCTTCCAAAGTTATGCATATCCAGAAGTATCTGTATGTTTCTATCTTCAGCGGCTTTGACGAATTTCTTCATTTTTGCCAGCTCTGTTGCATTTAATTCCCCATTCATTGTGGGTTGTATACGTTCCCAACGAAAAGGAAAACGTACCAGATAAAGGCCTTTGGCTTTAAAGTAATCCAAATCTTTTTCTGTGGGATAACCATAGTGGGTACCATCCACCCCCGGATACACATTCCCAAATTCAGCTCCTGACAGGTTAACTCCAAAATAAGCTGTTTGTTTGGTTGGTTGAGGCTCATCACTATTTTCTTCTTCGTCTGATTTGGAACAAGATGAAAATAGAAGTGCTACAATCGTTACTAATGAAAATAAGTCTTTTAGCATAAATCGAATCTTTTTGATTATGAGGGAACGCCCATATTAAAGCGTTCCCTTTTTTATTTTTACTTATGAACAAATCTGAAATTACACATACTTAAATCAAAATCCTGTGCAGATTCAGGAGAGAATATGATTTTGAAAGCTGTGTTGGTACTGGGATCGATGGAACTGGGCAACAATGATTCTGTGTCAGCACTGATCCGTACTGTTTGCCATCCGCCATAAGTATTGACCGGAATTCCTCCTTTGGAAGGATACCATCCATAATCTCCTAAGATGATACGCGCTTGGGCTGATATCGGGAATTTAGCTCCAGTACAGATTTCAAATCTTAAATCGTATGATGAAAGATCTGCGGCTACTTCTGCTGGTACAGTAATATATCCGGCCCACATAACCATCCATCCCCAAGCTTTCACGGAATTATTGAATCGAATATATTTTCCTCCTTCTACTAATGGTTCCGGTTGTCCTTCTAATGTGCCGTCACATAAGAAATTTTTCGGGGCATCAGGGAATTGGCTGGAATGTGTAAAAGCACCGCTTCCCGGCCAATTATTGAAATCAAAAAGTTGAGATACTCCCGGATCCATGTATGTGAGCTTGTATGCTTCATCCATATTGGCTCCTTTTATAGTAAGGGTAGATTTCGGAGTGGCATTTGCCGGGATTTCTATTGTTAGTTCTGTACGAGTGGCATCGATTACATTTACCGGTAAATTACCTAGATTAACAATTGCTTCTTCGATTGTAATACCGTAAAGGTCAAAGTTGTCACCTGTAATAACTGTCGTATCTCCTGGTTGGGTAAATTCATTCTTGAGTCCATTGATTGTTAAATCAGGGATGGAAACAACAAAAGGAATACTTAGTTCTCCGTGTTTGGTTGTAATATAAATCGTGTTGGTCACTTCTTTAGGAAGTGCACGGGGAATAGGTGCGAGAAGCATATCGTAGGTCGAATATACCTCCTTGCTGTCCACTTCGATATCATTGAATTTTAGAGAGGTGATGTCTCCGAGATTTGTTCCCTCAATTCGTACTACTTGTTCGAAATTCGCTCCCTCAATGGGAAATTCAGCATCTGTTGCCAAAACAACTTTGTCTACAGTCGGAGCACCTGTTGACGGTTTGTTTTCTTTGGCTTTCAGATCGTCGACTTCAACAATATCCGTACAGGATGTTAAAGCAAATATGGATGCTGCGATTATTGCAAGATATTTTATTTTCTTCATAATCTGTTTTATTACATGGTTATAAGTGATTAATCCCAGCCAGGATTATTCTCATTAATTCCTTGGTTCGTCAGGATTTCAAGAGTCGGAATCGGGAATAGCAGATGTTTACTGGAACGTTGTTTTACGTTATTGGCTTCATCCATTCCGCCTAGAGCATTCATTGCCTGCAAATAAATTCCCCAACGTATTAAATCCCAACGACGATCGCCTTCCAAGGCTAATTCCATTGCACGTTCTTCAAGGATTGCAGAACGCAGGCTGGTTTTATCTGTAAAGTTTGCCAGTTCTTTACCTGTTGCGTTACTACGGGTGCGGACATCATTTAAAGCGTCTACCGATTCTTTTGTCGGACCATTTAATTCATTAGCTGCTTCTGCAAAAATTAGAACAACATCAGCATAACGTAAAAATGGGTAATTGGCATCTGTACGAGGTTGAGTCTGATCGGCTATTTGTTGTGAATATTTAGTGGTGAAAGCAAAGAACTGTTCTGAACCTGCTTCATCACATCTCCATCCGGAGGTTACTTTAGGATTATCGAACGGAGGCTCTTTGGCTTCAACCATACGTTGCCATTTCCCGAAGTTCGGATAGTATGAACCACCACCCCAACTTGTATCGGAGTTCTGACGTATCCAACAATGCAACACTCCTTTGTCCACGCGGTAGTCTTTTTCTTCAAACAATAGATACCAGTGTTTTCTACATCCTACCGTTAAACTATTGTCTATGTTTCCTGCTGCATTGAGTCTGCCACAGTAGTGCGAGCTGAATAGTGTACCGTATAATTCATCACCGGATTTAGTTTGTAAACCGAATAAGTGTTCACTACAAGTTTTGCCGGAAGGAGACCAAATCAAATCATAGTCCTCAAGTTTGTGTGTCCCATATTCTCCTCCGATTACATCTCCCGCAACTTCGTAGGCCAGTCTGTAATATTCTTGAGAAGAAAAGCTTTCGTAACCGGCAACTTGATCCTTGGAGAATGTTGTCGGAACAGGTTCTGTATACACTTTGGTCATAGTACCATTTACATTCTGCATAACAAACGGTGCACCGGTTTTTACTGTTATTTGTTCTCCGGTAGACATGGAAGCAGAACCGATAGTTGCATATACTTTGGCTAACAAACCTGCTGCAGTTGCAGCACAGACTCTTCCGGGTTTAAAGCCATTATCTGTGTTTTTATAAATCATATCTTTAGCATCCTTAAGCAAAGGTATGATTGTTTCCGTGTAGACTTGTGCAATCGGAATACGCGGATTGTTAGTATATTGTCCGGATTCGTTTACACTGACCGAATAAATAGGGATAGCTCCATAAGCACGTACCAAGTAGAAATATGCCCATGCTTTAAGAAAATAACATTCTCCTAATGCATTCTTTTTAAATTCTTCCGATACATTCTGCATCTTATTGATTTCAGAGACCGCTATATTTGCCCGGTTAATCAACGAGTACATTCCGGTCCAAAGTACATCGGCCTGTCCGTCACCTCCCTGGAAGTTACCACTTCCAAACTGGCTGAACTGCCATACTGCACCGGAAATATAGTCACAGTCATAGTCCAGCGGTCGTGGGAAACTACCGTATCTGAACATGGCTTCGTGTATTGTATTATATACTCCTGTTACCCACATGTCGGCACCATTATCAGAATCCTCAACATCTTCAGGGACAATGAAGTCGAAAGGCTTTTCTTCGATCATACTTTCGCATGATGTCATTACTGCTCCGGATAATAGGAGACTGGATGCCATCAAATATATGAATATATTTTTCTTTTTCATCATTTCTTGAGATTATAAAGTTAATTTAAAACCTATTGAATATGTTCTGCTGCTCGGGTATGAGAAAATATCAACTCCTCTTCTAGAAGCGTCAGAACCAAAGGCGTTTACATCCGGATCAAACCAACTATAACCTGTAATCGTGAATACGTTTGTTACTGTACCGAAAACAGACAAATTGCTAATACCTTTTATGACTGAACCGAAATTGTAGTTTAAGTTGATTGTTTTTAGTCTGAAGTAAGAACCATCTTCTACATAACGATCGGAGAGTTTCATGTCACGAGTCATTGCAGTAGTGACGCGAGGCCATCTGGCGTTAGCTGCATTCTCTGGTGTCCAGCGTGAATCATAAGCATCTTGAGTGATGTTTGCAATACTGCTCATTCCGATATTAGTCAAGTTTCCGTTAAAAATATCATTTCCATGAGTTCCTTGGAAGAACAATCCCAAAGTCAGATTTTTCCATCGCAAATTGGCGTTCAAACCATAAATAAAATCAGGATTGGTATCACCGATGATGGCGCGGTCTTCTGACGTTATTTTTCCGTCATTGTTTTTGTCCAGATATTTGATTTCACCGATCATTCTGCGAGCCTCATCATCAGATGCTTTAGCATATATTGGATCTGCACGGACTTCTGCTATATTATCATAGAAGCCGTCTTCTATATAGCCGAAGATTGTTCCGATAGGTAGTCCGTTTCTTTGCAGAAATACTTCTTTGGCACTATACCATAATTGGTTAGCATATTGGTCAGCTGTTAAACCTCCGATTTCATTTTTATTAAAAGAGATGTTGCCGTCGAAGTCTAGGCTCCAGTCTTTTTTATCTAATGCAATGATTTTACCAGTTAGTTCAAGTCCTTTGTTTTTTACATGGCCGAAATTCGTCCACATTGTAGTATAACCAGTACTGTTTGGTATAGATACATTTTGTAGCAGGTCATTGGTTTTCTTGTAATAATAGTTAGCGGATAAACTAATTCTGTTATTCCAGAATCCCATGTCGAGTCCGACATTATATTGATCGGTTGTTTCCCATTTGAGTTTATCATTCAAAGGACCTTTGTAAGTTTGTCCTGCAAATCCGCTGCTTAATGTTCCGTCCAGAGGGTAATTGGATGGTGCAAGTGAAGCGATAGTCTGATAACTGCTGATAGCTTGATTACCGGTTTGACCGTAGCTGAGTCGCAACTTTAAGTTACTGAATATATTCAGTTTTTTGATGAATTCTTCTTCCGATATGGTCCATGCTACTGCTCCTGAAGCGAAGTTCGCGAATTTATTTCCCGGAGCGAAACGACTTGAACCGTCACGACGGAATGATGCTGTGAAAATATAACGATCCTTGAATGTGTAGTTGGCACGTCCTAATAAAGAGACTAGAACTGCTTGTCCTCGATAGCTGGCCGGTGTTTCAATATTTAATGCCTGACTCATATCGAAGTCTTGTGTGATGTCAGTCGGGAAGTTGGATGCATTCATTGTTTTTCCACCCCAGTCCGATTTTTCGTAAGTGAAACCGGCTACTACATTGAGATGATGTAACTTATTAAGTGTCTTATCGAAAGTAATCAATGATTCTGCTGTTAAGTTTTGCCAGAAATTATCACTTTTACCAGCACGTCCGTTGGATGCTTTACCTTCTCCTGTTTCACGATTGTAGTAACTTGCGCGATCGTTTACTGAATAACTGATACCTAGATTCTGACGGAATTTCAAACAGTCGAGGATTTTAATCTCGGCAAACGCAGAAGTAAATACATTGATTGACTTCAGCTCATCTTTAGCTGTATTAACGTATGTACGTGGATTGGCTGACAACCATGCATAAGAATCATCTTCTGTCTTGTCTCCTACATATAATGTCGGTAAATAAAGCATGGCAGAACGGATGATACTATAATCATAAGAATTTGACTTGGCAAACTTAGTTAACGAACGGGTGAAGTTGATATTTAGTCCCGTATTTAACCAAGGTTTCACATGGCTTCCGATGTTGGCACGAACAGCAAAACGTTCATAACCAGAATTCTTGATAATACCTGTCTGGTCTGTATAGTTGCCTGAAAATGCATAGTTGCTCTTTTCATTTCCTCCTGATACACTAAGATTGTATTCCTGTGTTAATGCATCTTGTAAGATCTCGTCCATCCAGTTGGTGCCTTCTACCCATTCTTTATTGCCGTATTCGTCTTCGCGATAACCCGGATTGAGATAATCTTCCGGTGAAGCATAGTATTTACCGGAATTGGGAACGATTTTATCGTTCTCGTCGCGACGGTAGTTCCATTTACCACGATAAGGAAGGTATGAATAAGGAAGATTGTCATAAGCAGCTCCATTGATTACACCCTCATTTACATAATTAGCATAGGTGTAAGCATCCAGCATTTTAACCATTTTGGCTATTTTGGAAAGTCCGAAATTGGCCGAGAACTCAACTTTAGCGTCTCCGGCACGACCTCTTTTAGTGGTAATCAATACGACACCATTCGCTCCGCGAGAACCGTAAATGGCTGTTGCAGAAGCATCCTTTAAAATGTCGATTGATTCGATGTCATTAGGGTTGATCAATGACAGAGGATTAGTGGTGGAGTTGTTGCCCTCGTTGGCTTTACTGCTTGGAGTATCTCCTACCTCAAACGGAATACCGTCGACAATGTAAAGTGGTTGTGAATTTGTAGAGAATGAGTTAGCACCACGTATGGTGATACTTACACCTGAACCGGGAGCACCATCACTCTGGTTTACTTGTACACCAGCTAATTTACCTTGTAGGGCTTGGGAAATGCTGGTCGGGTTACCAAGCATCAAGTCATCACTTTTAATAGAAGCAACGGCTCCGGATAAATCTTTTTTCCTCATTGTACCATAGCCGATAACTACTACTTCATCCAAAGATTGAGTATCATCTTTGAGTGAAACATTGATTGTTTTACGGTTTCCTACAGTGACTTCTGTTGTTTTATAACCGATAAAAGTATACTGAAGAACAGATTTTTGGCTTTCTACTGTTATAGTATATTTACCATTTAAATCACTGATGGTACCATTGTTTTTTTTAACTCCTAACTCAACAATATTAACTCCGGGAAGAGGTTCACCTTTACTGTCTGTTACAGTACCTTTAATTTCAATACCTGCTGCTGATGCAGCTGTATTTATCATCCAGAACATAATCAAAAAGAGCCAGACTCCTTTTGATCCTTTTAGCATCCGCACTTTTGAGCGGGGAAAAGAAAAGAGATTCTTTTTCATTTTTATCAAATTTAAAATTAACTTTAGTATAAAATCTCGTACATTTATTATTGATGCAAAGCTAGTAAATAAGGAATGTAAATTATTGACGTTATTTGCCTAAAACTGATATTATTTTATCATTCTTTATTTTTATAAATATGTGAGTTGTATTGTCGGATAAACTTACGGCTTTGACGTCCTGCAGGTTTTATTAAAGACTCGTCCCATCCTCCGTTTTTGTTTGCTCGCGGAAGAATCATGGAGCAAGTTTCGTTCTTGTCTGAAATGGACCAGTTAACCCAGCTGATCTTTTTGCTTTCCAGCCATTCTACCCAACGAGTCCATTCTGGTATATCTAATGGGCCATCGCCAGTACATTCCATGCCTGCACATTCAGACACAAAAATGGGAATTCCTTTTTCCCATGCTGCTTCAGCTCTATCTCGTAACTCTTGTTTATGAGTGGCGGCATAGAAATGGAGGGTATACATTATATTATTGAATCCTTCTAAAGGACTTTCTGCTACCAGGTGTAAGTCTTGGTCCCAGTGTGGGCTGCCTACAAGAATGATATTATCAGGATCATATTTACGTATTTCAGAGATAATATCAGTTGCATATTCTTTCACACTTTCCCAACTGTCTTCCATAGGTTCGTTGTATATTTCATAAATAATATGAGGATATTTTCCGTATTTCTGTGCCATCATTGAGAAAAATGCTTTTGCTTCTTTTTTTTGTGGATAATAAGTATGCCAGTCGATTATTATATAGAGGTCGTTTTTAATTGCCGCTTTAATCACTTTATTCATGCATTTTAATGCAAATTCCGGATTTTCAATGTAGTTGTCTTCAATAACTGTTCCCATGGCGGCGCGTAAAACGGTACATTTCCAATCTTTTTTCAACCATTTCACAGATTGCTTATTGTAAAATCTGGGCCATAGGTTGTGCCAGCCATAACTAACCCCTCTTAATACAATAGAGTCTCCGGTTTGGCTGCATAATTGATTACCTTTTACTTGTAGTTGTCCCCATTGTTTTACAGGATCTTTACTGTAACTGAATAATGATATCATGGAGAATAAGGTGATAAACAAAATGACTTTCTTCATTTTCATAATAAATTAGGTATAACATATAAGATGGACGTTGCAAAGTAAGCACAAAAAAAATATGTAAAAAAGTGCTTTGTTATCATATACTGATACTTTTCTTACTATTTATTTAAGGCAAGAGTATATTACCTTATTATATATATACAAAAAAGATTAAGCCGGAAAATAAATATGATAACAGATGGCTTGAAGGTTAAAATAGTATATTGATTTGATAATAAAGTGGTTGTATGCTTATATAAGTTGCCGTACTTTTATGAATTAAATTTTATAGATAGATTCATGTTTTATTTTATATTTATCACCTTATGAAAAGAAGTATTTTTTTAGTTTGTTTTGTTGTTTTCGGGGTTGTGTCATTGTCGGCAATTGGCTCGATAGTCTCTGTAGCACAGTCGGGTTGGCAGACTGATAGTATATCTTATGGTATATCTCGAATGGTTGATATTGCATCTTTGCCCCTGTTAGATCGTGGAATCTCTGTCCATTATGAAGGTAGTATTGATAAAAGAGGAAAGAATGCCGACTGGGACTGGAGTCTTTACCAGGATCAACGTGGAGAATGGGTAATATTTGATGTTGATGGTCCGGGATGTATTTATAATCTTGTACAACATCGCTATATGAGTTCAAGTGATCCGCTCTTCCGTTTTTATTTTGATGGAGAAGAAACGCCTCGTTTTAGTTTACATTTATCTGAATTCGGAGAGAAAGAGCCTTTTATAAAACCTTTGGCTGAAAGTTATATTGGTCCGTTTGATAACGGAAGAGGGCCCATACGTGTTGCACGGAGTTTTGTTCCAATGCCGTTTAACAAGGGCTGCCGTGTAACCACCGATGTGAAACTGGAAGGTTATGAAAGAACCAAAGGTGAAGGAGGTTGGGGACATGTTGTATACCACACTTATGCGGACAATGGTATCAAGACCTTTACCGGGAAGGAGAATTATGATACTTTGATACAATTATGGAAGAAACAAGGAAGTAATCTTTTGTGCAAAGATCAATTGGCATATCATCGTAAGTCGGAACAAAAGATTAATGCTGGCGAATCCATTACTTTATTGGATGAAAAAGGAGAGGGAGCTATTGGTTCTTTAAAATTTTATTTTCCGGAGATTAATGAGCAGCACTTGCAGGATGTATGGATTCATATGTTTTGGGATGCTCATCAGCAACCCGATATTTCATGTCCTTTAGCGTGTTTGGGAGGCAACTCTTTGGGCTTTCACGATACCAACTATTTGCTGTCAGGATATAACACAGACGGTTGGTTTTATAATTATTTTCCAATGCCATATTGGAAGCATGCGAAGATAATAATTGAAAATCGTAGTGGCGTTCCTGTTTCTTTGGGATTCTCAGAAATAGCTGTTTCCAGGTCGGTTTATCCCACATCTAATACCGGATACTTTCGTAATACACCATATTATACCCGAAAACATGTGGCAGGAATAGATAGTCCGATAGCTGCTATTCAAGGAAGAGGAAAGATGGTTGCTGCTCATGTTACATGTCATGCCGAACGTTCACATATCATTTCTTGCGAGGGGGATGTTCGTGTATATATTGACGGCAAACGAACACCACAAGTTGAGAGTGACGGTTCTGAAAGTTATGTTTGTTATGGTTGGGGATTCCCGACCCCGCCTGAAGTGCATCCAATGGGAGGGTATGACGGTCTTTCGGATAACCCATGGTCTATGACTCGTTTTTGTATAGGCGATAGTTATCCTTTCTATTCAGAACTGAAGTTTGGAATAGAGTCGGGCGAATATAACAATCAGTATTTGGAACACTCGGGTACTATATTCTATTATGGTCAAGATAAAAATGTACTGGTGAAAACTGATAGTTTGGATTTAAACTCTTCTCGTTCTATTAAACGGCACTCTTATAAAGCTATGGGTAATGTACGCAGAACAAAATTGGAAAGTTTCTTTGAGGGAAATGAGGATCGTATTTTATATGTAGGAGAAACCGTCCGGTTTGAAAGTTTTAGTAGTTTTAGAGTGAATATATCTTCTCAAAATGAAGGAGTGCGTTTGCGTAGGTTGAGCGACCAAAACGATGTTCGACAAGCAGCCCGTGTTTTTGTTGATGGTGAAGAGGTTACAGAACGTTTATGGTATGTAGCTGATAGTAACCCTTATAAACGCTGGCTGGAAGATGACTTTGAAATTCCAGCCAAGTATACTAAGGGAAAGAAATCATTAAATATTCGTATCGTACCAGTTTCTATGTCTAAAGAGGGAAAAAATACTTGGAATGAAGCTGAATATCAGGTATTTTGTTATAATAATTAAGTGTTATAAATCAGTACCACCGTGTACGCCACATAACAAAGTATCATAATCCCTCCTTCGATTCTCGTGATAGTCCTTTTGGCAAAGAACAGCCCGAATAACCAGAGCAGGATACCGGAACCTACTAGCGTAAACAGGTCGAAGTTGGTAATTCCGCTAAGATGGAGAGGGGTGATGCTGGCGCTACATCCCAGTACAAAGAATATATTGAAGAGGTTACTACCGATTACATTCCCAATGGCAATTTCCGGATTCTTCTTTAATGCGGCAACGATAGACGTAGCCAGTTCAGGAAGGGAAGTACCTCCTGCAACCAGTGTCAGTCCGATAATCGATTCGCTGACACCCAGGTTGCGGGCGATGCCCGTAGCGCCGTCAACAAACAACTGACCTCCAAAAATAAGGGCAGCCAAGCCTCCGATGATATAAAGAATGGATTTCCACCAGGGGAGTGATTTGATTTCTGTCTCCTCTTCTATGGTCGGAGGTGCTATCTGTCCCGCCTGTTCCGTTGTGCCCGGCTTGGAGGCGATGGCAAAGGTGTAACCCATGAAGATGACAAAGAAACAAAGTAATAATAAGCCGTCTACTCTGTTCAGGATATTCTCCGGAGCTTTATCTAGAAATACATCATTGGCACAAATCAGCAAGACAATAGAAGAAAGTATGCAGAGCGGTATCTCTTTTCTAAGTGTGTTGCGGGTGATGACAATCGGGGCGAATAAGGCCGTGCAGCCCACAATCATCAACGTATTGAAAATGTTACTTCCCACCACGTTGCCTATGGCAATATCCGCGCTGCCTTTGATGGCAGAAGATACACTGACCGTCAGTTCCGGGGCAGAAGTGCCGAATGCAACGATGGTAAGTCCGATCACGATGGGAGGGATATGAAAACGCTTGGCTACCGAGGCGGCACCGTCTGTTAATCCGTTGGCTCCTAGAAGAATGAGGATTAATCCCCCGATAAGTAATAATATATTCATGCTTTTTTCTCTTTTAGTGGCAAAGATAATCAATTTGGAAATGGTAATGTCAAAAACAATCCGTATGTTTGCTCTGTTTTTAATGAAATGTTAGATTAACCTTAATTATAATCAAGGAATATAAGGTATGGAAATAAATAAAATAAAACGGTCGTTACTGGTGTTGTTCTTTTCTTTCCTGGCAATCGGGGCGCAAGCACAGTTGGAACAGGCGGTTAAGAAGATATTTGCCGGAGATACAATAACGGGCGGACATGTTCCTTTGAAACGGGATTCGGACTCTATCCATCTGGTAAATATGCAGAAATCATTGGAAGAAGCCCGGCTCAATGAGGCGAATATGAGGATGGAAATGGAGCAGATGAAACTCCAGATGGCTACCGCCGACTCCGTAAAATATGCACAGCAACGACAGCGTATCGACTCCCTGCGGCAGTTCACAAAAGGAATACCGGTAGTGGCGGACGGTGATACCTTATTTTACCTTTTCACCAAACGGGGTGGATATACTCCCCAGCAACGTGCCCAAATGACCGGTGCGGCAATTGAAGAAATAGGAAGACGCTTCAATCTACAACCCGATTCTGTGGCTATCGACCATTCGGACATAGTTTCCGATTTGATGTACGGCAGCAAAGTATTGCTTTCTCTTACCGATCAGGATGCCTTATGGGAAGGAGTTTCCCGTGATTCGCTAGCTAAGGAAAGACAGCAGAGTGTCATTACCAAACTGCATGAGATGAAAGCCGAGCACGGACTTTGGCGAATGGCAAAGCGTGTGCTCTATTTTGTGTTGGTAATTACAGGACAGTATTTCCTGTTCCGCTTGACCAACTGGTTGTTCCGTAAACTGAAAGCGCGTATCCTGCGCCTGAAAGACACGAAGATAAAACCGGTAGCCATCCAGGGATATGAATTGCTGGATGCGCAGAAACAGGCGAATCTGTTAGTATTCCTGTCCAGTATCGGGCGGTATATACTGATGGGATTGCAGCTACTGTTTACCGTACCGTTGATTTTTATCATCTTCCCGCAGACAGAAGGACTGGCATATCAACTGTTGGGCTATATATGGAATCCGATTCGCGGTATCTTTGTGGGTATTATCGATTATGTGCCCAAACTGTTTACCATCATCGTCATCTGGTATGCCGTGAAGTATTTGGTACGTCTCGTCTTGTATCTGGCACGTGAAGTGGAAGCAGGACGACTCAAAATCAACGGCTTCTATCCGGACTGGGCGATGCCGACTTTCCATATCGCCCGTTTCCTGCTCTATGCATTTATGATTGCGATGATTTATCCTTATCTTCCGGGCTCCGATTCCGGTGTGTTCCAAGGGATTTCGGTATTTGTCGGATTGATCGTTTCGCTCGGATCAAGTACGGTTATCGGTAATATTATTGCCGGACTGGTGATTACTTATATGCGTCCGTTCAAGATGGGCGACCGGATCAAATTGAATGATACCACCGGAGATATCATCGAAAAAACTCCTCTTGTCACCCGCATCCGGACTCCTAAAAATGAGGTTGTGACTGTTCCCAATTCATTTATCATGTCGTCTCATACGGTAAACTATAGTACTTCGGCACGCGAATATGGACTGATTATTCACTCGGAAGTATCTATCGGTTATGATATTCCCTGGCGGCGGGTTAATCAGATACTGATTGACGCTGCGTTGAACACTCCCGGAGTGGTGGATGATCCGCGTCCGTTTGTGTTGGAAACTTCGTTGAGCGACTGGTATCCGGTCTATCAAATTAATGCTTATATCAAACAGGCAGATAAGATGGCACAGATTTATTCGGATTTGCATCAGAACATTCAGGATAAATTTAATGAGGCCGGCATTGAAATTATGTCACCGCACTATATGGCAGTTCGGGATGGGAATGAATCGACAATTCAGAAAGGCGCTGTGAAAAACAGCGGTCCTGCGAAGACAGCGGAGCAGGGTGATGTATCGGAAAAGGCATAGAGTTACGTCCCGATGATGATTGCGCATCCGGAGAACACTAATAAGATGAAGTAAGTAGCTGACTATTGGTTGGCTGCAAACGTATATTATCCCACAAAATAGGTTCAAGGGTAATTATATAAAGAAGCGTCCCTTTCATCGCGAAAGGAACGCCTCGGGTTGTGTGTTTTTTCACTGAGAGTAGAATTTATATCATCAAGAGAATTTATTTCTTTCGGGTCACCGTATAAAGTATATTCCCTTTTTTATCTATCATACGAAGGTTGAGCTCTTTTTTGTCGATAGAGCAGACAGAGAAACCCGGTTCGGGGCTGCAGAACTTTGTACCTTCGATAGGTTCCACTTTGCGTGCCAGTGAGCCGGAGGAGTTAACGACATAATCGATGTCACTTCCCGGAACCCGGATATGCTGGAAGTTATGGATGTGTCCGCAGATGTACATATCTACCTTGTGCTTGCGTAAGATGGTGTCAACCCGTTTCTGCATGTCCAGTCGTTCGCTTTCCTCTTTGGGAGTATAAGCGTAGATGGGATGGTGTCCGGCTACGATAACCCAGTCTTCTTTTGCATTGGCAAGCACAGATTCCAGCCAGGATAGTTGCTTGTTGACATCCTGTTTGCAGGCATCGGGATATTTATCACTTTCCTGGCGGTATTTCTCAATCAGAGGAGTCGTGTCAATCCAGACGATGCGGATGGTGGCACCTTTCTCTTCGAATGTTTGGGTGTAATAACGGGCGGGCATTGTCCAGCGGCGGCTGATATGGGTGTAATCCAATACGGCTTGCGTGTTTCCGCGATATTCATGGTTTCCCAGGATAGGGAACCAGTCGATCATTAGTTCCGGATGGGAGTAGATTAATTCGTAGTTGGTCATCCACAAAGGGTCGTTCACGCTGCGAACTCCTTCGAAGTGATGGACATCTCCGGTGGCCAGAACAAATTCAGGACCGATCTCTTCGCCCATCGTACCCATTAATTCGGCTATTGGCTTTTGGTCGTAATATCCGTTGCGGCCTAAATCATTCGCTACGTAGAAGTTAAACTTCTTGTCAAATATAGAGTAGTCCGTCAACTGTGCCTGAACGAATGTACAGACGGAGACTAATGCGAGAATCAATAAACTCTTAATTTTCATATTCATATTCTGTTGTATATTAGTTGTTTATATATAGATAGTTATTCTGAATCTTTTGGCTTGTTGGTTTAAAAGGAAGAGAACGTTTCTTTTAAACCAATGCTCTGTTCCTTTTAAACCAACGGGGGCTTCCTTTTAAAGGAATGAATATCGTTGTTTGGCTCGCATCAGAAGTTCACTTTTACGCCGGCGTTTATCTTTACACCGTAGTGTTCAGACTGCATGGTACGGTCTTTAGTGCCCTGATAATAACGCAATGGTTGGTTCAATAAGTTGGTAGCATCTGCGTAGAATGTTGTTTTGAACTTCTTGCCGAATGTATAGCTTGCGTTCAGGTCCATATAGTTCACGGCATCATAGTAACGGTCTAGTGCGGCAACTTCTCCCATTTCGTCGATAAAGCTGGATGCAAAGTTGTAGGAGAGACGTACGTTAAAACCTTTCTTTTCGAAGTAGAGTGAGGCGTTTGCCGTATGTTCGGGAGAACCGGGTAAGGAGAGGTCTTTCTCATTTTCGCGCCCTTCGAAATTGAAGTTGTTCACTTTGGTGTGAGTGTAGGTGTATGTACCGTAAAATCCGATGCATTTCAATGCCGGAGCGATGAAGCTGAAATCACGTTGATAAGCCAGTTCCACACCAAGCAAGTCGGCATCACCTGCGTTTTTGGGTTGGGTGAACTTCTTGTATTCATTGTTTTGGTAGGTATAGTCACCAATCACCTGATCGACAATGAAATCGTTGATTTTCTTATAGAAGATACCTGCACTGACCAGACCGACGCTCTTGAAATAGTAATCGGCACTTAAATCGAAGTTGTATGAGAGGGTGGGAGTCAGGTCAGAATTACCCATCACGAGTTCATTGTCGCTGCGGTTGATATTGACACATGGAATTAATGCGGAATATTTGGGGCGGCTCAATGTTTCTGTGAAAGAGGCGCGAACTTTGAAATCATCGGTCACATCGTATTTCAATAATACGCTGGGGAGCCAGTTGACATAGTTGTTTTTATGATCTCCGGTCGGTTCAAGCGTTTCGTTTTCCTCTTCATCCACCATCCAGTTCCAGCCGTCGTATTTGATATGAGTGGCTTCCATGCGGAGACCCAGCATCATTTTTAGTTTCTTTCCCAGGTTTTGGTCGAAGCGGAAAAAAGCGGAAGTCACATTCTCTTTAGCATGATAGTTGCCGGAAGATTCTTCGAGCACCTGTTCACCCTCCATGTTTTTCAGGTCGAGCGAACCCAGATATTCTTTGGATACGAAATCGGTGGCTTTATACTGATTGCCGGGCATGAAGCCGTCGCGAATCTCACTCGTGAGGTTGTCCATATACGCTGTTTTGTATGCATCCTTGTAGGCGTCTGCGTAGTCGTAGACGGTTACATCGCGATTTTTAGTCTTGGATGCATATTTGGCTCCGAATTTCAGGCTGTTTCCATAGATTCCGTTGGCCAGCGGCAGTTCGAAATCTACTTTGAACTTCAGGTCTTTTTCGTAGATTTCCTGGTTGCTTTCGGTTAGTTCTTTCACTTTCCATTTTCCTCTTTCACCGTCCACTTCTCCGTTGTGCAGGTTTACATCGGTTGTCACATACGGAAAACGGCCGCCTGCATCCACGATGTCAAATCCGAGAAAGTCTTGTTTCAGATTGAAGTATCTTTCGTTCGGACGGTCTTCGCTGGCACCTGCGTAAGAAGCTCCCCAGTTCATTGACAGTTTGCCGAACTGATGTTCTCCGCCCAGGCTGAAATCCATTGTCTGTTGCAGTTCCAAGCGGGCGTTTTTGTTGTTGGGAGTACCTCCCTTAGTCTCTATTTGGGCAGATTGCTGCATTTCGCCTTCATCGTCCGGTCCTGTTTTGTCGAGGTCTTTGTAGGTGACGCGATAGCGGTTTTCCCAGTCGTGACGGCGGTTGTAGATGCCTTGCAGTGTCAGTCGGTGATTCGGGTTTATTTCGTAATCGAAAGCCAGTGAGTAGCTTTGGCGTTCACGTGTCACGTAGTACTGGCGTTTTTGTGCTTCTACCATTACTACTTCTCCTTTCTTATTCACATCGTATTCAAATTCTACATCATCCGAACCTACCGGAGCATTTTGATAAGAAACGGCTGCCATCATTCCCAATTTGTCGTTGAAGAAGCGGTCGCCATAAGTGAAACCCAGGTTCAGTTGGGCTTTCTGGCTAATCCAGTTGTATCCGGTTCCTGCTGTGGCACTGATGGTTCGTTTATAAGGAGTACTTTTAGTAATCAGATTGATAGAACCGCCAATGGCATCTCCATCCATATCCGAGGTGACTACCTTGCTTACTTCGATGGTTTGTATCATATCGGCAGGAATAAGGTCGAGCTGCACATTACGTGTGTCGCCTTCGGCAGAAGGGAGACGGTTGCCGTTGATTGTTACAGAACTAAGATCGGCCGAAGTTCCGCGTACTTGTCCGAAGCGGGCTTCTCCCTGATCGTATTGTACGTTAATACCATTGATACGCTTCAGTGCGTCTCCGATATTGGAGTCAGGGAATTTACCCACCTGATCGGCTGAAACGACATTGGTGATCCCTAGTGTGTTCTTCTGCGAGTTGATGGCGCGGCGTTGCCCCTGAAAAGCTCCGCCTACTACTACCTCTTGCAGTTCGACTCCTTCATTCAGGATTACGTCTTTTTCGAGTGTCTTTCCGGCCGGAATGGTGATTTTCATTTCAACGGGTGAGTAGCCTACGTAGCTTACTTTTACGGTGTATGTGCCCGGAGTAAGATTGGCGAAAGTATAATAACCGTTGACATCACTGGTCACCCCGGTATGTAGCTTTTCGATATAGATGGATGCTCCCGGAAGGGTCTGTTTGGAAGTATCTACGATGCGTCCGCGGATAGTGCCTTGTTTGACTACGTTCACTTTTTCTTCTGCGAAAGTGTTACCGCTTGTGCTCATGACCAAAAGAACAAATGAGACAAATTTCAAAAATCGTTTCATAAATGTTAGCGTGCGTTAATTATTTGCTGCAAAAGTAGAGGGTTGACGTTTCTTACTTTTTACAGTTGGTTGAAGAACGCGTAACAAATATGCTACGTTTGTATTACAGCTTCCGGAACCGGTGATTGACGGGTTTTCTATCCTGGGAAACTATGGATTTTGCGGAAATGTATAGGCTGTATCAGATTATATCAGGATTGGGCTCCGGTATTACTGTTGTGTTCCGTATAATGAATATCAAAACGTCCGTTAGTCAGCCGTTTGCCGTTACCGAATGTGACACTGATAATTTTCATTTCTGTGTCGAAACGGCTTATGAAAGCTGTTCCGTCTTCCAGCTCTTCTCTTCCGAACTCTATATCGGTAATCGTTGATTCTTTGCCTTCTTGGGGCGATAAAATAGTGAAAGATAGATTGATACCGGGCTTTACGGAAACACTAACAGAGAGTTTGTCTTCTTCTGTGTAATAGTGGAATGAATCATACGTCCATACATACGAGTGTCCCCAATTCAGGTATCGCCCTCCCACATAAATCCAGCCGTCCATCAGGCAACCGAATGTGTTGGCTCCTGTAGTGGTGGCAGAAGGCAAAACGGTGATGTCGATCGATTCATCTTCCGTTTCTTTACAGCTCCAGAGGCTGATGATGGAAAAGAGAATGAGTATATATTTCTTCATAGTGCTTTTTTTAGTGGATGTTAGAAATAATAGGATAATCCCGTAGTGATGTTTAGTCGCGTGAGGTTGACATCATCATTTGAATTGAGTTTTACAGTAACCTTTTCTTCGTGATAGTAAGTCCTTATTCTAAGTAGCTCACTATACATATATTGTACTCCTAAACTGACTCCCAGGTTGGAATTCAGCTTATAGGTAAGATTGGCATTAGTGAGGAGACCGATAGTGAAGGCTCTCACTTTTCGTGTGTTGCCGAATACCTCGCTGTTGTTCCGTAGAATGACTCCGCCGGGGCCGGTCGTCACCCGGATTTGCCAATGTTTGGTATTGGCATTACACATTCCGATTTGCGTACCGATGAAATGAATCCATAAATGGTCTTTTCCTTCAAGATGGCTTCCTTTGGAAGAAAATCCGGTGTAGATTCCTCCGAAGACAAAGCGTTTGAGAGGACGGAAGTGGTATTGTCCATCCCAGCTTACGCCTTGTGCAAGTGTACGTTGGTAGCTGTGAGTACTTAGCGTTAGTGTGGGAGGATTATGAAACATCACACCGTAGCCGGCATGAAACGAGAACTCATGTCGCTCAAAATCTCTCTGTGAGAAAAGCCGAGTATGACAGGACAGCGTGAATACGATTAATAATAGAATCGCTTTTACGGGTGTTTGATTCATCGGGATTAGTTTAGATTGTGTTTCTTTTTGCAAAAATAGCAAATAGTTCAGACTTTCTCGCAGCGGATGATGACTTTTTGCCCATTATTTAATGTGCTGGCAAATAAGTAAGTATCTCCTCCTTCTGTCAGATGGAGCCGTTTGCGAAGTTCGGCCACTGTGGCGGGAAAGTTGCGGACAGTCACATTTGCTTTTTTCAGATCTGCCAGATTCTCCTTTACTTCTTTTTTATTGAAACTGCACTGGTTGACAATGCGGAAGATTCTTCCGGGGAAGTTTTCAATGAAAGAATCGGAGATATAAAGATGACTGTTGGGGTGCAGTTTCCGGACGGGGTAGGCTGCGGCAATGCTGCGGAAGGCACCGGCTTTCAGAAGAGATGCATTCGGCTCGTAAAGGTAATTTCCTAAAGAATCGGTATAAGTACATTGGCTACGCTGCTCCTGTTCGCGGGTGAATACGAGGTGTTGTTCTTCTTGAGTCCCTTTCGTGAGGAGGTTTACACAATGAATGGCGATTTCCGCCGGTGATGTTTGTCTGAGTAGAATGAGTAGTTCCTTACATTCGTTATTGACGGATAGGATATGAATTTCCTGCGTATGCTTCAGCTCTTTTAGTGCCAATGAAAGATCGAGCATGGGAGAGAGTTTTATCATTACCCGGTTGGCTTTGCTAAGCAGAAGAGCTTCGAGTTCGGCTACGTTCGGTTCGCAGTCGGAGATGGCGACCGTTTTTCTGCCGTGTTCATTGCGGCGGGCAGGGTCGAGGAAGATACAATCTACGGGGGACATTGTTTGCAGATAGGCTACTCCATCCTCATTTCTTACGTTTATATGGTTTAGATTCAGGATGGGAAAGTTGTGTGCCGCTATTTCACAAAGCTCTTCCTGGCGTTCTACATAAGTGGCGGACTTGAATCCGGTGGCAAGAAAAGAACAGTCTATGCCGAAGCCTCCGGTGAGGTCGGTCAGCGAATCTCCCTGAAAAAGACGGGCTTTGTAGCGGGCAGTGATTTCAGAAGAGCATTGCTCTAGCGACAGATGTTTCGGATACCATATCTCTTCTATTTCTCGCCATGAAGGAATCTTTTCGGCGGCAACCTGTCTTCCTGCAATTTGGGTGATGGCAGTCGGCATATTTATATCCGGATACTTTTTAGCTTGTAAAGCTAGTGTACGTACATCGTCCGATGAATGTTCGCGGATAAAAAGTTGAGTTTCGGGGGAGATTTGTATCATGGCGTTATTGTGTTATAGGATATTACAATGAATCGTTGAGCACCGGTTATGATCTTGCTGAGCGCCGATTTATGGTATTAACTTATATTTCTGTCTGGCTACATCCCGGCTGCAAAAATTGAAATGCCACCACTCGCTGGGTAATGCACGAAACCCGGCTTCTTTCATTACTTTTCGCAGCAGTATCCGGTTCTGACGTTCTGTTTCACTCATTTTTCCGTTATGTACCAGTTCGTTTTCGTTTGTGATGTGTGCTTCCACACCTAAATGGTCTACTTGGGTTCCCATAGGTAAAGGCTGCCCTAAAGAGTCTTGAATACTGATGTCTACTGCCAGTCCGTAGTTGTGTAGTCCGCCTCCACGGTTTGGGTTAGAGACATATTTGTATTTGGATGTTCCTTTCACTACGTTCCACATCTTCTTTTGTACCGACATGGGGCGGGCTGCATCGTAAATGATAAGACTATAAGACGGGTGAAGCTCTTTCAAGGCTTTTTGTGCTTCTATAAGAGCGTATGCCGCATCCGGATGCAAATAGGCTTCCGTTAAGTTGTCGTAAAGCACTTCGCCAGTGAAATTATCAGCTTGCGTATACATTAACTTAACAACGAGGCTGCTATCCAGATCGGTTACGTTGACGAGTCCCAGTGAATCCATGTAGAGAGCCATTGCGCTTCGCTTTGGCGGTGGCGGTAAGACGGTGGCACTTTCTTCGCCGGATTGCATATCGTCCGTCGTATATTCATATTCCGTCAGGGCGGGGTTCTCCTTTTCCTTTTGGCTGGAAAAGAAGGAGCATCCTGTCAGCAGCAAACAGAAGATAGCTAAACTATATTTTAGAATAATCATTCAACCTTTTGTATTTAGTGTGCCAAAGATACTTCTTTTTGGCTTTTGCTCCAATAAGCTACCTTTAAATCCTGATTGTTTAAGTGGTCAGGTCGTGCCACTATATTGGCACAGTTATGCCTCTACGTTGGCACAACTTTGCCACTTCGATGGCACAGCCGTGCCAATACGGTGGCACAAAGTAAGAGATTAAGTAGTTGCAACAATCTTCTTAATGTTGGATATTAGCCACTGCTTTCTTCAGATTAGCGACCCCTTTCCAAACATCCAACAGGTGCAAAACCTGTTCGTCTTTGGCTTTGCTGTGGTTGATTGATAACAGTTCCGCATAGATCTCCAACAACTTCTTTAAATCTTTGATCGGCTTCTCCGGAAGTCCGGCCAGCATTGCTACGATTAGATTCTCCAATTCCCGGTTGTGCAGGGGACTGACATTCATCATTTGTTGCTGTATCAAGCCGGTGAGTCTTTTCAGCGGTCCCCAGCCGGTATGTTGATGTGAACCTAAGATTTTACCTATGCGCTTACTGTCTATGCATCCTTTGCTGACACGGTCTATCCAGATTTCGGCGGCATAAGAACGGGAAGTCTTATCTGCTACCAACATACAACTGGCTTCCAGTATGTAAGACGCCTCATGCCAGGTGTGTCTTAACTGATGAAGTGCTTCGATGGTGGCTTTGGTGATGCCTATTTCCCTAACCTCATTTAACATCGGATCGTAAATGGCACTGCGGATACACCATACTAATAATGGTTCCGGCATATTGGGAGTTAACCATGCTAAACGTGGCAAGTCATTTTGTATATCGTCGAAGCGCTCTATCAGCGGATACATTTCGACCACTAACGGATGCGAATCGTATGAATGGTAACTGATTCTCTCATTATATTCATCTTTATTGACGACATGAGAGTTTTTGCTTTCCGGAATATCGAAAGTAAGAGTTGCGGAGGTCCATTCTACTACTTTCTTGTTGTAATCGGTATATGAGTGAGTACGCAGATAAGTTCTCCACGTAAAGTTTCCAGTCAGGAACTCGCGTGGACCTTTATTGTATGAGAAATCTTTGAATTCGGAGTAGATTGTTTCCGGCGACTTGATTAGTCCTGCTGTCATCCACCAGGAAGGATGGGTGAAGGGTGCTTGGGGGAGTACATCTTCTGCTCCCAACAAGAAAGAAAGTAAGCGCTGGTATTCTTCCTTTAAGTCTTGGAGGATAATAGGAAGTTCTTGTGATGAATTATCCAATGCCACTCGTGAGAGTGCTATTTGCATATCCATATCGTCTGGCTCAGTGTTTGCTTGCTGATATTGTTTTAACCTTTCTACCAGGGTTGCCGGAGCGATAAACATAGGAGTATGGGTGGGAGTGGACAATAGGGGTAAAGGTTTCTCTTTACTCTCCAAAAGATCTAGTGTCCGGCATAATAGCTGCTTGTGAACAGGGAACTTCTCTTTTTGGTTCGTTTTCTGACGGATGGTGAGTTTCTGCAGATTACGATAGTTCCATTTACCTTTCTGCAGTTCGTCTTTCTGTACCATTTTCTGATGCAAGTCACTTAGCTCTTTTGCTTCTTTAGGGAAGCGTTTAACCAGTAGTTTTGCATAATCAAGGAGGAAAGTTGCCATCAGTTGGTCTAATAGGCCGTTTCGTGAACTTCCTCCGCTCATCAGTAGTTTGTAAGCGCGTTGAAGGATGGGTGCCCATTGTGAGATTTGTTTTGTGTCCTGTTGGCGGTCCCATTGCACTAAGGCACCGAGTAACAGGTCGAAGTGATAGATCTCGTTCCCATCCAGCACTTGGCTGGCAAGAAATAGCAGGTCTTCGGGGGAAGCAATTTCCTGTATCCGGTTGTCCTCACGGATAATGGGGAGTATCGGTTCATACACGAAAGAGGCGGAATCGTTGTCGGGCTGCTCGGAGTGGGCGGGAGCTGCTTCATTATGGGCAGAAGTATGGCCAGACTCATTATTCTCCAGATAAGCCTTCAGCTCTTTTTTAGTGTTTGCCAACATCGTTTCCGTATATACGGCGAGTGCTTCTCTTAATGTGGCAGATTCCGTCTCTCCATACGTCAGGATCAGTTTGGCTATCTTGCTTTGAGTGGATTCTTCCCGGCTCATTAATCCTTGTGCGGCAACACAACAGATGGCGTCACGAAATTCTTTTCTTTCTTTTGCCAGCTTATTAAGTACGGCCAATGTGTTTTGATGGACTGCCTTCACATCTGAAGCGAAAAGAACGGAAGTCTGATTCAGAAACTCTTCGATCCGGAATTGCGGATGATTGCATAAGCCCTTCAGCAGTCCGAGCATGATATTGACAGGGCGGCTGTGAGGGGCGGACAGGACGGCTAATATTTCCGGTTGTAACGCGAGTTGTTCTTCTATGCTGGGAGTAAGTGCGGTAAACATGCCTGCAAACCAGCCGCATAAATTCTTGTTCATATTTCGGTTGACAGCGAGCAGAGATTCCTTTAGCACACGCATACGGTCTAGTTGTCCGTGTTCTACGAAGTATCTGAAAGAAAAATAAGGTTGTCCGCCATTCCGGTTATCCATCCAATTTTGTCCGCAGTCGTATTCAAAGAGATACCAAATATGTTCTTTAAGTGTGATTTCGCGTTTTTGCAGGAAATCAGTATTATTCATATAATTCACTAGATAACCCGCAATGGTTTGTGGAGAAGGTGTCACAGTAAGTATTCCCTGCTCTATCCAATCCATCAGGACTTCGTAATCCATTCCGTAGAAACCGCCGAATTCTTTGCCTTCACCTTCTTTGAAGAAGCTGTCGAGCCAGGAGGGAACGTACCACGGGGTTAATTCATTCAGTTGCTCGGTGTTGATTCCCCATTGGTGTTTACGGAATTCTTTCAGCGAATAGATAACGAGAGCGGTAAGATTGATGATACGATGCTGTGCGGAAGTCCCCCGTGTACCGTATGTGTTCTTGTTAAGTTGCATGAATTTACTGTAGTATTCTTCCAGTTTGTTCAGGCGGGGTACCAGGCTCTTTCGTTCTTCCTGTGTGAGTCCTTGCAGAAAGGGGATGATGGCATCCCCCTGTTGCTTTTCTACTATTTCGTTGAGGCGTTCTTCTAGGGTCATAATCATGAATTAATTATAGTTTGTTGAGTGAAGTGGTCACTTTCTTCAAATTGCTGTTCGTTGCCCATTCTTGCAGGCGTTGCAAGAGTTGTTCGTTTGTAACTTTGCTGCGGTTGATGGTTAATAGTTCCAGATAGAGTTCGAGCAGTTGTTTGAGTCCGGTGACGGGTTTGTCGGGCAATCCGCTGATAAATACAGTGAGCAATTCTTCCAGTTGGCGGTTGTGGAAAGCGCTTCGTTTGTACATGCTTTCGTACACTTGTGTGGTGAAGCGTTTTAACGGAGCAAGTTCCATGTTGATAAGCCGGGCCAGGATTTCTCCTACCCGGTGGTTGTTTATTCTTCCTGTGGAGAGTCCTTCTACCCATAACTCCGCTGCATAGGAACGGACTGTTTTGTCTACAAAAAGCAGCGAGCCGCTTAATAGGAGTAGACTCATTTCTTTGAGCGGGCAATGGAAAGACAACAACATGCGCAAGGCACAGGCAAGGGTACGTTTGCTGTCTTCCTGTGGACTGCCGAAAGCCATGTAATTGGAGATAATCTGGGCTATCAACGGTTCCGGCCGGTTAGGGTAGCAACACAATAGAGGTTCCATGTAGCGGGAGTCATCCATGTTGTATTTGCTGTTAATAATCAGATGTTCCTGCCATAGCTGATGGCTGTTGCGTTCGATATATTTGTGCCATTTGTGAAAATCAAGTTGGAGCAGGCGTCTGTCCGTTTCGTATGAGTTTTCTTTAGGTTTCACTTCTTTCCACTCGTAGTCTCCTGTCAGATGATTGTGTGGCAATGTGTTACAGGAGAAAGACTTGAATGCTTCAAATTCCGTCTCCGGTGCTTTTACCAGTCCGGCGGCTATCCAGGCGGTTGGATGGTTGTAGGGCGGTTCGGGTTGCGTGTTTTCGTCCAATAAGAACAGGCAGAGATGCAGGTACTCATCTTGCAACAGTTGCCGGGCGGTGACGATGGCTTCTTCCTTGTCTTCCAGAGCACAACGGGCAATAGCCAGTTGGAAATCCCACGAACAGGGTTTCTTTCCTGCTTCCTGATATGCAGCAAGCCGGCGTATCAGTTTGGTGGCTTGTAGGTATGCCGGGGTGTGGGTGGGAGTAGAAAGCAATGGCAATGAATTTCCTCCTTTTATTTGGCGGATCACATTCAGCCATAACTGTTGGATAGGTGTGAAACAGGTTGCGTTGCTGTAACCGGGTTTCCAGTTGGCAAGTCGTTTGAAGGAACGTTCGTCGTAAGCTCCTCTGTTTTTATCTATTCCTTTCAGTTTCTCTTCCAGCCGGGTGAACATGTTTCTCAAAACTCCTGTGTTGGAGTTGTCTGTCTGTGCCCATAAGCGTTGGTATTCCAACAGGAAAGTGGCAAGGAGATCTTCGTATGGTTCCCAACTATTGGCAACAATATTGGCTGCCCGTTGGAAAATAGGTTCCATCCGGTTGAGGTCTTCTTTATCCAGTTGGGGATGGAAAGCAATGATAGCGGCAATCGTTGTTTCTATCTCCCAGTTCTCCTCCATGTCGAACAAACGGCTAAGCTGAAACAGGAAATCTTCTTTGTCGGCAGGGAATGGAATACGGTTGTCTTCCCGGCAAATGCGGATGGCTTCCAGAGATAGCTCTTCGGAGAGGAGGGAGTTATCTGTACTATTTTCATCTGTACTATTTCTTTCTGTATTCTCTCCTTCTGTATGAAGAATGTCTTCTGTCACACTTGTATCTGTTGCATTTGCTTCTTCTGCAAGGTGTGGCTCTGTAGACTGTGGCTCTATAGACTGTGGCTTGAAAGATGTGAGTATTGCTTGCACACTTTGAAACATCTCCGGTTGATAAGACTGTAGTGTTTCTTGGAGATTGGACGAAGAGGCGTCCCCATATTTTGAAATAAAGTTGGCAGCTTTCTTTTGCAGGCTTTCGTCCTTCTTCAAGAATAGTTGGCAGAGAGTGATACAACAAGGCTCTTTCATCTCGGAATGTTGCGCAACGGTCTTTTCAAAGATGGAGTAAATGGTTAATAGCGAGTTTTTGGGACTGGAGAAGAAAAGGATGGTTGCCCGTTCGATGAATTCCTGATAACGGAATCCTTCTTCGTCTGCAATGCTCTTCAACTGTTGCAACATTATATTTACCGGCTTGGTGTAGGAAGAAGTGAATGTTTGCATGATCTCTTCCTGTAAGGATAACAATTCTCCGGCGGTCGGTTGCAGCGTTTCAAAGAATCTGGCAAACCATCCTGCCATGTCTTTTTTGAAGCTCCGGTGAAAAGTGGCGAGGGTGGCTCTTAGTAGCTGTTCTCTATCCAGATGTCCGTCCAATGAAAAGCGGTAGAGGGCCGCGCTGATACTTTCATCCCGTGTTGTGATTCCTTTTTTATAAGCATTTTTGGCACAATCATCCTGATAACCGATGATTGATTCGTGTTCGAAAAGCGTCCAGATGTGTTCTTTCAGTGTAATATCCCGTTTGAGTAGTAGTTCACTGTTGAAAGTATCGTCTCCTTTGGGATTCTTATTTCTGATGCGGGTAATCCAGGGGAGTACATGTGCAATGCGGCTTGGAGCGATTTCTTTGAGGTAACCCATATCCATGAGCTGCATCAGTTCTTCGTAATTGAGATCGAAATTGAACCATGTTTTGTCATCGTTGATAAAATCTGTCATCCAGGTAGGGTTGTAAAGCGGGAGTAGTTTGCAAAGCATATCAAACTTCACATGATATGCCATATCCATCTCCCGTCTGTTGGCACATACAAACTGTACTGCCGATAGAAAATGTGCCCGTGCCGCACTACAGGTTGTCTCACTGCTGAAACCAGCGAACCTGCCTTTTATCCATTGCAATTCCCGGATAAGCGGCAGCAACTTCCGCCTGTCCTTCATTGGCAACTCCAATAATCTCTTGATAAAAGGGATTAATATTTTCTCTTCATTCTCCGGAGTATCCACATAGGCTTTGGATAACTTCTCCAGTTCTTTTTTTAGTTCTTCCATTGCGCTAGTTTCTTTACTGCCAAAATATGTTTGCAAGCTCCCCGTTCTCCCTGATTACTGCTGAACCAAGTGCAAGTGCAACGTTCTTTTTCGTTCTCCCTGTCCAGAATGACGGTATGCCTCACTCCTCCGCTTCCTGCAACACGGGCTTCCGTCCGGTTGCCATCATTCGCAATGATTTCTACTTTGTCTTCTTCCAGCAACTTTTCTGCAGCTATCATTCGCGGGTTGAGGCTCAAAATACGTTCGGTTTTGAAAGGCAGGCGGCGGTAGAAGAAACTGTTTTCATCCAAATCGAATCCCAGCAAACCCATTGCTGCCAATCGTGCCGAGAGAGAATCTACCTTATCCAGGTCAATATGCTCTTCTATGGCAAAAAGCGTAGGGTTGAACTGTTGGTTGGCGTAACTGTATTTATCCATCGCCTCTATCCATCTTTCAGGTACATCTTCGAGCAGAGATTCCAGTGCGGCACCTTCTCCGGAGAATCCTCTCCAACATTCGCGGGAAAGAGAAAGGCTGAAGCGGACCGGACCGAAATAGAGTTGCCAGATAGTAGATTGCATAGTAGGATGTGCAAATACTTTCAGTTCATCAGCAAACGGAAGCAAGGGTTCGAGTAAGCGCAAACGGTGGAGTCCTCCGATGCAGATGGCATTCATACTTTTCACCGGTGAAAAGGCCGGTTTTTGACCACGCATCACTAAATAATAGTCACATTTCACACTACTTTTCGGTAGTGTCTGGAAGAGTTGTAAGGTTTGTATGCGATTGAAGGAATAGACCTTTTCGGCAACGGATTGATAAATCTGTACCGTAGTCAGTCCCTTTATCCATTTTACGGGAAGAGGTACTTTTCGCTCTATCACCTTCTCACCTTTATTATAGAGTCCCACTTCTTTGGGGCCGACCGACATTACTACATTTTCTTGTCTGCCTATTCCTCCTAAAGCGGAAATCATTCCGGGATTAAAATCTACATTCGTTGTCCCGTTTTCCAAGAATTCTCCGTCGTGTCCATCAGGAAGTACATCGACCCTGGCGTATACACCTGCACAATTAGAAAATCCTTCAAAGCGCAGACGGTTATTTCCAGCTGTTACAATCGGATCTTTCAGCATTGTAAGTTGTGCCGGTGTCAGGTTGAAACTGGACTGCACAACATTGGATAACGCAATGAGGCAGCGTGCCGTCATATAAGGTTGCGTCAGCTTTCCCCAAAAGAAACAGGGGGCTTCTCTCTTTTCTATTTCGCTATATTTGGCAAGAAACAGTTCGTCCTGATCGGCCGACCGTTGCAATGTGGAAGGAGCTGCATATTGATAAGAAATAGTATCAGTCATAGATAATAAATTGGTATTTGGTTGTACATTGCCCAAATATAGAAATTAATTCTTACGTGAAAAAAGAAGTTGGAGAATTTACATCACTTTGGAATGTGTGATATTATAGAATATCACCGAAAGACTAATTTATGCCTCTTTTGTACTAAGTTATGAAATACAATTCTTTATAGTTGGGCACAATTTTTTATACATAAAACAATTATTCTTTATAACTATTCTTAAATCATGCGTTCCTTTTTACCAGAAAGTAATATTTTTGTTCCCATAAAAAGAATGTTTAAGCGACATATTCTAAATTAAGTCTTATGAATTTTTTAATATAAAAAGACAGCTGTTTGTGAAAATCGCTAATATTGTTTGTTTTGTTTGTGTTATCCCATTTTGAGTCAGGTGTGACTTCAAAATGGGATTTTTGCTATACCGGCCATTAAAACCACCTGAATACTATCAAAAATGACCTAAATTCTATCAACCGATAGATTTTCCCCTAAACAATGTCTGTTCTTCACCTGCCACATTTGTTGAAAACCCGTAAACTTGCAACATCAAAATTATAACAACGAATACTCACAATTTAAAAATAGCGTATATGAAAAGTTTAAGCTTCAGGAAAGATCTGATAGGAGTACAGGATGAATTACTCCGCTTCGCATACAAACTGACAACCGATCGTGAAGAAGCAAACGATTTGTTACAGGAAACCTCATTAAAAGCATTGGATAACGAAGACAAATATACCCCCGACACAAATTTTAAAGGATGGATGTATACTATAATGCGGAACATCTTTATTAATAATTACCGCAAAGTAGTGCGCGATCAGACATTTGTCGATCAGACTGAAAACCTCTATCATCTGAATCTGCCACAAGAGTCAGGTTTTGAAAGTACAGAAAGAGCTTACGATTTAAAGGAAATGCACCGCGTAGTCAATGCTCTGCCTAAAGAATACAGAGTTCCGTTTGCTATGCACGTTTCAGGATTCAAGTACCGTGAGATTGCAGAGAAGTTGAATCTTCCGTTAGGTACTGTAAAAAGCCGCATATTCTTTACCCGTCAGAAATTACAGGAAGAGTTGAAGGACTTCCGCTAAACGTTAACTATCATTTTTCAGTAGGTATCAATAGGTATAGGGCAAAAGGATCTTGTTTCCTTTTGCCTTTTTTGTTTTATGTATTGGAGGTATACCTGCTATGGGGATTTTTTCAGTAACTTTGTCGCTGGGTAATAGACTGTAAATAAAAAATGTAGGTGTTATGATAAAAGCAATCATGCTCGATGTAGATGGAACATTGGTGAGTTTTGAAACTCATAAAATATTGCAATCTTCTGTTGAAGCTCTTAAGGAGATTCATGACCGTGGGATTCGAATAGTCATTGCTACCGGTAGAGCGGCAGGCGACCTTCATGAAATAGCTGCTGTTCCGTATGATGGAATTATTGCATTGAATGGAGCTGACTGTGTCTTACTGGATGGCACTGTGATAAGGAGACACCTTATTCCAAAGGATGATTTTAAGAAAGCCATGGAAATAGCAAAAGCTTTTGATTTCGCAGTTGCTATTGAACTGGATGAAGGCGTGTTTGTCAATCGGCTGACTCCGACTGTCGAACGGATTGCCAAAACCGTGGAACATCCCATCCCCGCCGTTGTAGACATTGAAGAACTATTTGACAGAAAAGAGTGTTGCCAGCTTTGTTTTTATATCGATGATGAAATGGAACAGCAAGTAATGCCGCTTCTGCCTAACCTTTCCTTATCACGCTGGCATCCCTTATTTGCTGATGTGAACCTTGCAGGAATCAGTAAGGCAACCGGACTTTCAGCTTTTGCCGATTATTATGGGATTGAGATGGCGGAAATAATGGCTTGCGGTGATGGCGGTAATGATATTCCTATGCTGAAAGCTGCCGGAATCGGAGTAGCTATGGGAAATGCATCGGAGACTGTCAAGACGTCAGCCGATTTTGTTACTGATACCGTTGAGAATGACGGTTTGTGTAAGGCTTTGAAGCACTTTGGAATCATTTAGTATTGATATTCTTATTTCAATATGGAGCACTGTTCCTAATTTTGTAAATCTCATTATTCTGACCGTATAAAAGAAAAACTCCTGTAAGTGAAATACTTACAGGAGTTTTTCGTGGGCCATCTTGGGCTTGAACCAAGGACCTCCAGATTATGAGGCTCTAATTTTTATTCTATTAAATAACAGTATGTCAACCTATTAATAATCTCATTGTAGGTTATCAGTCAACAATTAGTCAACATTGAACTTACCCTGCAAAGTTAATAATAATTCCTCATATCAAGAATTAAATCACTGTTTCTTATTATACCCAAATGCAGAATTTTATTTATATGTGTACCTGCCCTGCAATCTTTAAAACTTCGCTCCATGTATTATGTTCTTCCTCTGCTTCTTAGTACCTTTACTGTCAGATGATTCAATTACCAACCTATTTATTGCTACACAAATATGCAAGTAACACCAAAGAGGAATAACACAATTCACTATTTACCACAAGAGATTAGAGAGACTAGATTAACAGAAGTAACATACTTACCTATTACAAGGGAAATGTTAGAACAACTATTCTCAAATTCAACTAAGAAGGATAAGCATAAATTAGTTAAGAAGAGAAGGAGGTAATTAATAAGGCAGCAAGTGAATGTTACTTCAAATGCTGCCTTTATTTAATTATTACTTCTTCTTGAAAGTGGTTTCAATAATACCTTCCTTATTATCATTATAGGCAGCAATCATTGTATTGCCATTAATGTTGATAGTATATTTGTCAGTATCATCATCGTCATAGTTTATTATTAATGTACTGGATTTACTATCATAAGTGTAAGTAAACTGATACGTGTATGATTCGCTATCATCGTCATAAAATAAATGCTCTTCTCCGCTTCCGTCATTTCGGAAGGTCCACCTTAAATGTTCACCTTCATCATCGTTCTGCCATACTCCAACCAATGGATTAGACGGGTCGTCATCGTCATCATCACCACAAGCGGTAAAGTTCAAACACAATACAACCATTAACAAGGTCGTTCCAATTAATCTCAAAGTTTTCATAATTGATATAAATTTAATTCTGCCAACCTGTTCCCCTACGGTAGGCATTATTAAATAAAGAAGGTGCAGGGAACTATTAACTTCATCCTATTGACTGGCTTCTCGCATTGCCTGTAGTATGGATAAAGCAACAGCAACCCCACACCTATTTAAAACTATGAAGTCCCATAGAGGGAAACATAATCAAACAGATATGGGTGCTATTGCTATCATCTTCATACTACTTTCAAATTTTGCGAGAATTTGTCAATAGAAGATAATATCAATAACACCTTTCGTAATAAATACAAGTCAACCTTAACGCTAAAGGCTGAAACTGCCACAAAGTTACGAAAGATGTTTATATTTGCAAGAACTATTGTTTATTAAAAGTTGAGAGCTGTCTCTACTCAATAATTCAAGGTTGGTATGAAACTTGCCAAATCCCCATATAAGTAGAAATTCTGAACTTTCATACCAACCCAATTATCAGAAGCTAAGACAATCATAAGTATTTAATAATTCCTCTTGCCTTAATCCCAAGTATCTCTTAGTAATTGATACACTGGAATGATTGAATAGCTCCATGAGCTTAACAAGTGCAAGCTCCGAATTATCACTGTTCATATTATAAACCTGTCTGCCAAAGGTCTTTCTAAGAGAATGGCAACTGAAATTGCCTATATGCAACTTGTACTTCTTCTTAATCTCTTTCAGCATGACATTGATTCTCTGAACTGTGTACACTGTCCCCTTCTGACTTATCAATACAGGAGCATTTATGCCAACTGGATTTATATGCTCATAACAATCTCTGATATGTTGCTGTAGCTGCATATTAATCCTAATAGTCCTTTGCTTCCCTGTTTTAATCTCTATAATGGTAAATTCTTCTGCATCTAGTATCTGATTCCACCTCAAAGCAAGAATATCAGAAATTCTTAGACCTGTGAAGCAACCCAAAGCAATAAGAAGTGACATCTTATAATTACTATCCCTTGCCAACTTTCTTATTAAGTTCATCGCTTCGCTCCATTGCAGATAATCTGCTATTGTACTTGAATATTTAAGTGACATAACGTTCTGTTTTATAGTGAAACTAATATAAGTGAATATTAATTTTGAGTTGGAATATCTAACCTACTGATTACTGGCTAAACATTCACTAATAGTAGAAGTGAATATTATAAAGCAAGGACACTAAGTAAATAATGCCCTTACTTCATTCAACCTATATAAAAGGTAGTTGGGCTTCATCCAACACGCCACTGTCAACTATCCGTTTACAAAGTTCGTGTGATGCCTGATTCCTAAGGTCTGTACCATAGTTCCTACTACCAACCATGCGAATAATCTCTACTATGGTTTTCATTAATTCCTGCTGTAGTGTACGGTGGTAACACTTTGTACTTTCAGCAAACCTTTTAGGATTCCAACTATAATCGTTCAAGGCTCTTTCAAGTTCTTGCGCTGCCTTGTATTCGCGACTGCCTTCTATTACCATATTCTATAATATTTAAGAGGTTTATAAATAGAAAGAGTACCTATATATAGTATATAGATACCCTTATTAGTTCTTCATGTACTACTTCATTGTAATAATCTTGTATATAGTCCAAATAATCATCAAGAAGAATACAACAGGTGAAATTGCACACGCAATAAAGAAAACTATAATCCAGAATGTAACGATTAATAATGCTTGTAACATAATCTTTGATTAAATTGATAACATAAAAGAATGTGTCCAAACCACCTTTGCAGATTAATTTGAACACATTCCCAATTTGAACACAAACAAGTTAAAGCGTACCTTCATCGCTAAAGCTATAATAGCTTTCACTTGTCATAATGATATGGTCTAGTACATTAATTCTCATTAGTTTGGCAGCTTCCTTAATACATCTCGTTAACTCAATATCCAGTGTGCTTGGCTTTAAATTCCCGCTTGGGTGATTGTGTGCCAAGATTAAAGATACAGAATTAGTTAGTAGGGCAGCCTGCAATATCATTCTGACATCTACGCTTGTCTCTGTTATCCCACCTTCGGATATTTGTGTATATCCCAAGACCTGGTTGGCTTGATTCAAGAATAATACTTTAAAGTACTCCTTGTAATCTATAGTCCCTTCTTTGAAGGTAGGCAGCAGAATCTGGAAAGCGTCAGCAGCACTGTAAACCTTGCTTCTGTTTCTGGTAGTTGGCTTATATGTAAGCTCTACTTCTCCAACTTTATAATCTAAATTCATAACGTCAATTATTAATGTGATTGTCTTGTTAATAACTGCTATCCTTTGAACAAGGCATATATTAGCAATAAGATATAGCCCGCTATTAATAAAGGAAAGGATAACATTGCCACAATCATTGTAGCAATGACAACTAACAGATAGAATAAACTTCTCATAAAATCCTGTTAATTTGAAATTCCCCTATCTGAAAGCTAAGCAAGCCACAATCAATATTAATAATCCAATAAAGAATTGCGGCATTAGAATTAACGGCACAATTAGTATTGTACCAATCGTACATAACATCTTTAAATCTTCCATACATATTGTTTTAGATTAGTAATCAGTGAATAAAGCAGTAAATAGACGGCTTGGTATGAAGAACCTCCCTTATCACCTGTCTTTGTGTCTGTCAATACAGAATCATATATTAATAATAGATGAGGCTGATATTCCAGAGATTCAGAAAGCTTGTGAGTTGGAAAGCGATTCACGCAAAACTATTTACTTCTCCAATAATGGGTGAGGGGGTGTAGAGTAGTTACACCGCTATAGAGTGCATAATATATACCTTATGCTCACTGCCTGACTAATAATTTTACTTTATCAAAGCATAAAGTTTAAATAGAAACACGACCTAAATCTAAAGGGGCGGGGGTATGATTTTAGATACTACCAAATTTGAGTTGGGGTATATAATATAAATAAATCTCATTAAAAGGTAGTACACTTATATATCTATATATTGTCAGATTCAAATAGATTGCCTACATTTGCATAAACTCATAATTATATGAATTATGGAATATATTAATGAATTTCACAAGCAATGGATAGAGCGTACCCGCCAATCAATAATCTCTTGGAGCAAGCAACCTGTATCACCAGAAGAAGTAAGGAAGCAACAGGAGAAATTGAACCAACAGAGGGCTATAAGGGAAGGCAAATTAAAGAACTGATAGTATTTGCCAACGCCAACAATTTATGGATTGACTTGTCACACCTCAATATTACCTACATGGATAAGGGCGGTGAGAATGAAGTGTTCCATGACGGTAAATCGTCTGTTATCAAGCTGAACAACTTTGAGTATGCAGGGGATGATTTGGAGAACTTCTTCATTCGCATTAACGCACACAATAAGTTCTTTAGTAATGTACCCTATCAGATGATTGGCTTCTCTTATAACAGCCGTCAAGAGTTCAGTGCAGTTCTCACACAACCTTACATATTGGCGGAACGGGAAGCAACAGAAGATGAAATTGCTGAATACATGGAAGCGCTTGGTTTTGAAATGGATTACATAGACGAGTTCCATAACGACCAATATGAAGTGTTTGATGCCGTTCCCAACAATGTGCTGTACGGTATTGACAAGGACTTGTATTTTATTGACACTCAAATCAGACTAAAGATGTAATTTGGATATATGTGTAGAGAGCCCCAACCTTATAATATGAATCTCATTAAAAGGTAGTGGTAGTATTCTTATCAAATGCTATCCCTGTCATTATTAATTCGACTTCATAAGCATATAAAGACTATATATTACAGTCAGAGGTCAAATTATACCCTCTCTTAATATAATTAATAACAGGTATAAAATGACCTCTTTACTTACTTATTAAAGCTAAGAGTTATATTAGGTAATAAATCTCCTGTAATGGGATGCCATTCTTTCTTTTGTTTGGCTTCATCATTGCTTATTAGTAATTCATTAGGAGTAAGTTCCAACCTGTCGGGAAACAGTTTTAACAATCCTGCTTGGAATAATTCAATATTATATTTGGAGACTGTATTCTTACTTATTCCCAACTTATTAGCTATTCCTATGTTAGTAAGAAGAATAGTATTATTCTCTGCAATTAATAATAGCTTGATATAGTACCCTTTCACTTTCACACTTAGCTTAACTTGGGTAAACTTATGGGATAATGTGATAAAGCCTTTGTAATCCATGGCAGGTATCTTATACAGACTTCTCATTGTAAATTCATATACAGGGTGGTTGATTGGGCTGGGGTATTTCTTTCTTGTCAATACCGTGTCCATGCTCTTATTGAAATTCTTTAATGTGCTTTCCTTCTCACCTGTAATCTTGGCTATATCTTCAATCCGTAGTCTTACATTATAATAGCTGTTTCTATATAGAGACAGACAAAAGAATCTATACAGGTCAGGTTCATTTAAAGCATTTAACATTGACTTATTAATGGTAGCATTATGAGTTCTTATGCTTGTCCTGTTTATTAGATGTTGTTTGGCAATATTCATTAGTAGCTGATTGAACATTATCGGTAAATAACAAATCTCTCTTCTCCCGTTCCAACTTGTAATAGTAGGCTGTGCCAAAGTAAATCTTGGCTTCCTTCCTGTTGGCAAACTGCTTCCCTGTAGGTAAATGGATTATCATAATAATTAATCGGCTAGTCTCTGTAATGGGATATATACAGTATAATATCTTCCGTTCCTGTGTACCCTGCGTTTCATGTAGCCATTAAATTGCGCCCACATTCCGATTTGAAGTTTATTGTCCCGTACATTATTCTTCAGGGCTTTAATTCTGATTTCATGATAGGTAAGTTCCTTCATAGTAATTAATAAGATTAGAATAGGTTTGTAGTGGTGAATCTGGGTAGGTAACAGACAATCTGAATGTTATGTCATTTGAGGTATTGCAAAGGTAATAAATGTCAGTGGCATTGCCTAACCATTATACCACAATCGGGAATGACAGACTACAGGATAAAATAAATCCCGATAATCCAAGTTGGTGATAACCGGACTATCGGGACTATGGCATATTCAACATTTTTAGAACACCCCCATATAAATAGAGTTCTTTCTAAAATGGTAGTATATCTCTTATACTCTTTCTCTAATGATTAGTCTGGCTTTGTCTTTGCCAATCCATGCATTCTCCGTATGAAAGAACTCTTCTATAGTTTTACTTGTTATGGCTTTATGAGGTGGTACTTCCATTAATTCATATATACGTTTAATTTCCTTCTTTATGTAATCCAATTTGTACTTCCGTCCGATTCTAAAAGAGTTCTTGATTAATGCGACAGTTTCCCCGCCTTTGCTTCTGGTCTGGTATTGTTTGAGTATCATGGCTTCCTGTATTTTGGACTGGGAGTAATTCAATCTTTCTATTTCTCCTTTACCTAAACAATCATAGGCTTTCACTATAAATTCATCACTTTCGATTAAGTCTCTTTTAAATTGCATATCCAGTTCCGTGTTATCCAATAGTTCAAGTTGGGAAACTATGACTTTGCGTTTCTCCTTAAGAGATATGCATCTGTTCTCTCGTTTCAAACGTTCTGTGTCTCCTAGTGGGTATGAGAAGCCGGTTGATTCAACATTGAAAGCTCCTGTATTCTTATAGGCGTTAACTAGTGATTCTCTATCATGATAATAGCCTTTTAGAATTTCCTCATTAATGTAATTATCAATAGCAAACCAATTCTTGTTCTGCCTCTTATCCAAGTATTTATTATATGGTACACTATCACGTGCCGAACGGTATGCATCCCTTGCCTCTTTGGTGGTAGCCGTATTGTAATAGCTGGTAAGAATCTTATAAACTTCCTCACTGCTATGAATATAAAGTTTTATTTCTTCCATGCTGCGTTGAGGTAAATCTTTATTGGTATTACTGATATGTACAATATTAGATACTCCGTTTCTGAATCTACCTACTATCTGTATGACATCACAGTAAGGGTCTACCATTGTCTGTTCCGCAAAGTAGACATCGGATATAATAATAATGTTGGGCTGTTCATCCAATTCTATATCCAATGCATTGTAGAATCTGGAAGTAAAGAAATTATACATCTTTATCTTATTCCTATCCCATTTGGAACAGGCGTTCTTAAACTTCAACCTTTTCAACTTGTCTACACTTTGGTCTGCACAGAATACTACAGAATCATCCTGTATATCCATTTGTTTGATGAGTGAATATATAATGTCGGTTGAGTTTATAAAGAAGCAATTGTACTGGTTGTTGCTCCCGTTGGTAGACTTAATCAATGAAAGAATATTCTTGGTGGTTTCTAAAATATTATTTGTGTGACTTACTTGGATATTCCTGGTATATTCAAATGTCGGTTGGATTTCTAATATTTGAAAGCCCTGTTGTTCAAAGCGTGGGTCTGTTACTTCTATTGGTGTGGCTGAAACGAGCGCCTTCTCTTCAAAATCGAAGAAGTCGTCCAGTGGCAGGGTTATATCATTTCTGTAATCAACATCTTTCGTGACTTTGTGGCATTCGTCGAACAATAGGAAGCAAGTAAAGCGTATATCCATATCCATTGCTTCAAAGGCATCTTTTACCTTCTTGAAACTTTCTGGCGTGGTAAGTATCTTATAGAACCTGCCTTTATTCTTATTCAAATATTCAATAATGTCTTCCGTGTTTACACCCTTATATACTCCGAACAGAGCATCAGCTTTATGTTTGGAATCCTCACATTTACCAATTATTACAGGAACATTCGGTTCGATAATGATAGAATGCCTGTCTGCTTTCAGTTCTCCATAAGTAGCTCCAAGTCCTGTCAGTTTCTTATATAGTATTGTATTGGCAGGAATCTTCGGTAATACTTCCTTTAAATATTGAATCTTGTTATTCGCGTCTTTATTAATCTTTATGTACCTTGTTTCCATTGTCACTTTGTAATTAAAAGGAGGGAGAAGGCATTTATCCCTCTCCCGTTGCAAAGTTAGCTATTCTTATATTAAATAATCTTGCTCTCTTAGGTAATCTACCAACTCTTCTGTACGCTTGATTCTAAATAGTACCTTTCCATGTGCAAAGGAGGCTGTTGCATTGATATATCCACTTGTCTCTCTGAATAATGGAGTAATTTGTACCTTTCTCTTTTGATTTATGAAGATTTTAAGTACCTCGGTCTGAATATCGAAGTTCTCATCCTCTTCGGGAGTTACTTCTGTTGGTTTTATATTGCAGTCCTCATATTCTCCAGATTGCAGATATGTCGCCAACCATGCAATTGAACTTCCTGTTAATAGATATTTGAAACCTTTTAATTTATCGGATTCTACCCATGCGTAGTTGTACCCACCTTTGTCCTTACTGAATTTGACTGTTAAATATTCCCCCTTCTGCATCATGAATTTTACAGTGTTGTGTGCACCCATGTTGTCATAAGAGTTTGCAGGAATAATATAACCTCCGAAATTTAAATTTGTAATTTTCATAATCTTTAAATTTTAATTTGTTATTAATTAATTTTATTCTGCAACCTCCGGTTAAGTGTGCACCCTTAACGTTTGATTGCGGTGCAAAACTACTGCTATCCTAACTGCTGTGTTATAAAGAATAAGTTCTGATTTCAGCTCTATTCTTTAGGAACTTGTCTTGTCAGTTATTCAATGCTCTCGTTTTACATTGCAAAGGTGGGGAATAGTCAGAAGGTGTGTTATAAAGAATAGAAGGCGATTTGAAGTGTATTCTTTAGATATAAGAATATCAATGGATTAGCTGATTTAAGGACATAAAAATAACTACCACGTGATTACATGGTAGTCTGTGAGGATTGGTAGATTATTAATTACCAGAGATGTTCTGTAGATTGATTATTGGGTGAGAAATTGTAGTCTTCTGTCTGCTTGGGCTTCCATTGTGGTTTATAGCCTTGCTTTACCAAATAGGCTATTGCTGCATTGGTGTAGTTCTCATCATTATTGAAACTGTCCGCTTCAAATAATAATTCCATGTAGCCTAAAGTCATGCGTATCTGTTCACTCTTGGTCTTTAATGAGGAATATCTTTGTAACAGGTGGAATGTACCATACATGATTAGATTATGGGCTGCATTATTGGCTTTCCTGCCCTTCTTCTGTGAATATACTTCCTTCAATTCCTGTTGGGCTTCTTCCAAACTGTTTACTCCTAAATAGATGTGAAGATAGTTATCCAATAAATCTGTCAGCCAATAGCAAGAGTTATCAAGAGTAATCTTCTTAACTCCGTTATCAATGGTTATAGGACTGAATACCCTTAGCTCCTTCTTCTTGGAAGGTGAGTATCTCTTGGTATTCAGCAACTCATATAGCTTTAACATCTCTGGACGGACTTGTTCCAGATAAGGCAGTGTGTTCTCTGATATGGTAACTTCTGTGTAAAGTTCACCATTCTTATACTTCTCATATATGGTAGCTACAACAAGCAAACTTATTCCAATTACTCCGTCATTGTCAGTTTCACCATACTTCTGTAATAAATCAATCAGCCTTTCCAACATATTATTACTTGGCAGAGTGACAAGTATATTGTGTTCTGAATCCATAATGAAGCTACTTGGATTAAATGCCTTATTGGTAGAAATGGATTTGGAAGCATACCGTTTATAATCAAATACTCCGTTATCTACTGCAATAGTATTTAGAAATGAATGGTCTGTCATGTAGTTCTTACAAATATCTTCACTGATTCCGCTGGGATATTCATGGTAGTAAGTTGCTAACAGCTCATTCTCAAACATGGCACGCTTATAGCCAAAGTATTCCGTGAGTATGGGTTCTATCCTTTTTAATTCTGGAATTGGTAGTATGTAATCTCTCATATCGCTTCTTATATTAGTGCTGTAAAGATAAATAATGCTGTCCCATTATGCAATAGAACAGCATTACAAACTGCTACAGAATGTAATTACATTCTTCCAAATACGTACTTCACGACCTTCGCATTAGCCCTGTTCTCGTTGACGAAATCCCGCTCAATATAGATGTCCGTTACCCTCATTGTTTCATCAACGTGGTTTAACGCTGCATGGACTGTATATTTGTCAATTCCTACTTTATTGAGTGCTATGGTAGCCCATGAGTGGCGCGCTGCATAATATTCCAAGTCATCAATCTCCAATAATCTTCCAATCTCCTTTAAACCATAGTTTATGGCTTTATTAAAACCTTTCTCGTCAACGTAATATTGATAGAAATTGAAGAGGCGTTTACCTGTTTTATCCTTATACTTCTCAATGAGCGGTTGGGCTAATTTAGGTATATCAACCTTCATTTGAGCTTTATCCAGTCTGCGGTCTTTAGTCTTTGTACGATTATATGTAATTGTATTGCCTTTCATTTCAGTGGCAT
Source organism: Bacteroides sp. 1001302B_160321_D4 (assembly GCF_015667765.1). Lineage (NCBI taxonomy): Bacteria > Pseudomonadati > Bacteroidota > Bacteroidia > Bacteroidales > Bacteroidaceae > Bacteroides > Bacteroides sp. 1001302B_160321_D4. The sequence continues at coordinate 170,045 of NZ_JADPLO010000002.1, forward strand.
TGTATAAATCTGCTGAGTTCATACCCATAAGGCAGAATGAGAGAATGAAGCAATCCTTAGCCAAATTATAACGGCACGTAGCTTTGTAACCCTTCTTCATGTCCTTATATGGTAACTTCCATACCTTCTTTATAATATCTGCGGATATAGCTCTTTTACGGGTAGCTTCTTGTTTGGGTATTTCAAGTTCTATGAAGGGTGAGTTGGGAATTAAGATTAAATTCTTATCCTTCTTATTATACCTCCTCTTGGCTTCATTGAACAACTTCTTGATACTTATCAAATAAAGGGAGAGTGAACGATTAGAAGGTACACGTTTGCCTTGCTGCATTAATCTTTTAGTCCGTATCTCACGTTCTTTATTCAAGAATGATTTGAAGTCTTCTAAGAAGTCAAGAGTAATTAGATTAATATCCAACTCCTCCTTACCTATGAAACGCACTAAAGCATTAATGGCAGTTGTATAATTGGGTGCACCTTTGATTGTAGTTGAGGCTATCCATTCACGACTGAACTTTATAAAATTAATGGTCTGTTGTTTCTCCTGTTCTCCGTTCAGAAATTCAACTATCTCATCCAAAGAATAATGATTTTGGTCTAGTTGCAGTTTTAGACACTGTTCCCTGTAATAGAGAACAAGCCTATCTACCTCTCTCTTAATGGAAGTATCCTCTTTAAATTTGAGGGATTTAGTTAGGTCTTGTTGAGTTACAAACAGGTTGGTGGATAAACGTTTTACCTTGCGGTCTAATGTGAATCTAATCTTGACGTTATATGTTCCGTCAACTTTTAGTTCACTCCTTTTAATTTCAGCTTTAATAGTCAGCATATTAGCTCTATTTTAATTAGTCAACAATTAGTCAACATCTGCTTAAAATAGGAATAAATAATCAAGAGCAACAGACTTATATCTGGAGGGTTTACAAACTAAAAGAGGCTCTATTCCCTTAGGAATGAGCCTCTTAGTTTGTGGGCCATCTTGGGCTTGAACCAAGGACCTCCAGATTATGAGTCTGTTGCTCTAACCAACTGAGCTAAAAGCCCGATGTATCCATTAACTGGATGCGGTGACAAAAGTAGTATTTTCCGTCGAATTATGCAAATTCTTTCGAGAAAAAACTGTAATCCTTTGCTTCTAGAACTTATATTTGCGCTTCGGATTCTTGGGGAACCATCCTTTTTGTACCCGTTCTTCCTGTTCGAAAACCTCTTTGATCGTCCAGAAGGAAGAAAACGCAAACACGCCTAATAAAGAAGATAAGATCACATTATCGATACTTAAGGAGGCAATCACACCGGCAATGCCGAGTATCAGGAATATCCACCAGCATTTTGTGCCCCAGTAATATTCGGCCTTTACCACGACGGGGTGAAAAAGGCCGATAATCAAAAAGGTACAGATTCCGATGAATAACCCTGCAAGGTGATATTCATTTAGAAACTCCATCACAATTATTTTTCAACGCGGATGGGAATCTCTTTCTTGATACTCTGTTCCAGAGAAATCAGAGTCTCGGTAGCTACTACACCTGGTATTTCTTGCATTTTGTTATTCAGCAAATCCATCAGATGTTCGTTGTCGCATGCATAAAGTTTTGTCAGCATTGTGTACGGGCCTGTAGTGAAATGACATTCCACTATTTCGGGAATCTTTTGTAATTCTGCTACGACAGATTTGTACATGGAGCCTTTTTCCAGCTTGATACCCACGTATGTACAAGTTCTGTAGCCCAATGATTTCGGGTTCACATGGTAACCAGAGCCTACAATGACACCTAGGTCAATCAGTCTTTGCACACGCTGATGGATAGCTGCGCGTGATACTCCACATTCGGCTGCTACGTCTTTAAAAGGGATGCGGGCATTCTGGGAGATAATCTCTAGGATCTGCCTGTCGAGGTTGTCTATTCTTTCCATAATAATAAATTGTAATTTCCTGTTGTTATCAAATAGTAAGCAAATATAGAGATTTATTTTAATTATTCTTCTTTTCGGAGAAAAAAAATAGGAAAAAGCAAAAAAAAGAGGCACAAACGTTTTGCGCCTCTTTCCTTTTTCTATTTAGAAAAGAACTTTCTTATTTCTTATCTTTTTCGATGCTCAACAGTTCAACTTCGAAAATCAAAGTAGAGAACGGTTTGATTTGGTTGCCAGATTCTCTTGCACCGTAAGCAAGTTCTTGTGGGATATAAAGTTCCCATTTAGAACCTACAGGCATCATAGTCAATGCTTCTGTCCAACCTTTGATTACTTGGTTAGCACGGAAAGTAGACGGTTCGTTACGTTTGTAAGAGCTGTCGAATTCTGTTCCGTCGATCAAAGTACCTTTGTAGTTCACTTTCACTTTGCAAGTGTCAGCAGGAATTTCACCTTTACCTTCAGTGATTACTTTGTATTGCAGACCGCTTGCAGTAGTTTTTACGCCGTCTTTAGTCTTGTTTTCAGCAAGGAATTTTTCGTTTTCAGCTTTATAGTCAGCATATTTTTCTTCCAAAGCTTTTGCTTTGATAGTCTCCATAGCTGTACGAGTATATTCTTGAGCTGCTTCCATAGTCATTACGCCGCCTTTTTCCAAAGTACCTGCGATGAAACCTGCCATGAAGTTTTCTTTGCTGATAGTTTTAGTAGAGTCTGTACCAAACAATTCTTGGTTGATACCTTTCATCATCTGGTTGCTGATTTGCTGACCGATTTGCAGACCTGCCATGTAAGCGATGTCTTTTTTGCTAGTCTTGTTTGCGCCTTCGTTCAAACCTTTGATGAATTCTGCCATGTAAGTAGTATCAACATCCAGACGACCTGTCAGATAGCCTTTCAGACCTTGAGTCTGAGCCATACCGATAGAATACGACAGTGAGTCGATGTCTGTTTTCAGATTTGCTTTAGGAGCTTGAGCTGTACAAGAAGCAAGGCTTGCTGCAGCGGCGATTGCCATAAAAATACTAACTTTTTTCATTTTGCTTTGAATTTTTTTATTTATAATACTTCGAGTAATTCTACTTCAAAAATGAGTGTGCTGTGAGGAGGAATCATTTCTCCGGCACCTCTTGCGCCATAAGCGAGTTCTGACGGAATATACAGTTTCCATTTGGAACCTTCCGGCATCAGCTGCAAAGCTTCCACCCATCCCGGGATTACTTGGTTGACGCCGAATACAGCCGGTTCTCCGCGTTGGATAGAGCTGTCGAACAGTGTACCGTCGATCAATGTACCTTCATAGTGGCATCTTACCTGATCGGTAGCTTTCGGCTTTTTACCTGTACCTTCTTTGATGATTTCATATTGTAGTCCGCTGGGAAGGACAACTACGCCCGGTCCTTTTTTGTTTTCTTCGAGGAATGCCTGTCCCTGCTCAATAGCAACGGCACCCATCTTAGATTCCAATTCTTCGAAATATTTGTTCACTATTTCGCGGGCTTCATTGTGGCTGATAGCCGTCTGATTACCTTCTAATACATCTTTGATTGCTTGTGCGAAATCATCTACCGCAAGGTTTCCGATTCCCATGCTTGATAAGTTTTGACCAATTCCGAGGCCAATAGAGTAACTGAATTTATCCATATAATGTTTTTTGTTGGCGATTGAAATGTATCACCTTCATGGTTTTAGCTTTCAATCAATTGCAAATTTATGAAACGCAAAAGTACGTGTTTTATTTGAATGATTTAGCATTTGCTATTTAAAAATTCTTATATCTGTGAAAGTTAATCGCTTTTCTTTAAAGAATTAGTTCTTTTGTTGGCGGGATTTAATCTGCTTATTCTTATTGTGTAAGTTAGTTTATGCAGATAATTAATCGTCTAACTATAGTTTTCTTTTCGTCTGACTATAGTCAGATGAAAGAATAACTATAGTCAGATGAAAGTTTAACTATAGTCAGACGAATAAATATTAGTATGTTTGATGTTAACTACCTATATCTTTCATCTTAAAGTTCTGCATAAATCGGATTAGATTAAGCGTAAGAAAGTCTTCTTTTATTCGATGATTCTGATTACATTTGTGTGGCTATTAAAAAAGAAGGAGGAATAGTAATGAAAAATCTGGTAGTTTTGACGGGTGCCGGTATGAGTGCCGAGAGTGGGATCAGTACATTTCGGGATGCGGGCGGTTTGTGGGATAAATATCCTGTGGAGCAGGTGGCTACTCCTGAAGGTTATCAGCGGGACCCGGCTCTGGTGATTAATTTCTATAATGAACGCCGGAAACAGTTGTTGGAGGTGAAACCGAACCGTGGGCATGAATTGTTGGCGGAACTGGAGAAAAGTTTCCATGTAACGGTGGTGACGCAGAATGTAGATAATCTGCATGAACGCGCCGGAAGCAGCCACATTATTCATCTGCATGGCGAACTGACAAAAGTATGTTCTAGTAGAGATCCATATAATCCTCAATTTATAAAAGAGCTGAAACCGGAAGAATATGAAGTGAAGATGGGAGACAAGGCCGGTGATGGCACTCAATTACGACCTTTCATTGTATGGTTTGGAGAAGCTGTGCCGGAAATTGAAACAGCTATCCGCTATGTGGAGAAAGCGGATATTTTCGTCATTATCGGTACATCGCTTAATGTATATCCTGCGGCGGGGCTGCTTCATTATGTACCGAGAGGAGCAGAGGTGTATCTGATTGATCCGAAACCGGTAGATACGCATACTTCCCGTTCGATACATGTAATTCAGAAGGGGGCTTCTGAAGGAATGGGTGAATTGAAACAATTGTTGGGAATTTGAGACTTCTTTCCCTCCGTTTTATTCCAGTTCGCTGACAAAAATATGATTATTCCGGAGTACTTCCGATATTTCGAGTGCAGTGATACCACTGCACTCGATTCTTAATATTTTCTCCCAGTCCTCAAAGTCCACATTCCATTTGTCTATTTGAGGGAACTCTGCCAAAAGTTTTCCTATGCGTTTGATGTCACATCTTTTGGTGATAGAAGTTCGAAAAATCAGAATCTTATTTTCTTTTTCCATATTCTTTAGCGTTTTATTTTAGTGAGCGGAACTCCCGGATCGTCATACTGAAATGCAGCCTGAAATTGCGACTTAACAGCGAAAGGCTGCTAAAGCCGCAAAGGGCGGCAATTTCGGTGGCGGAAAGTTCCTTGTTTTGTTTTAATAATAGGGCTGCTTTTTCAATCCGGGTGCGTTTGATATAATCCGTAGGCGTTTCGCCGGTCAGGATTGTAAATACGCGGTGGAAGTGGAAAGGAGAAAAGCATGCGATACCCGCCATTTTCTGTAATGATAACGGCTGGTCAATGTTTTGATGGATATAGTCGGTCACTTTGTTGATCCGTAACTGATATTCTTCCTTATTTATATCTTTCGTTTCCATATCTTCTGCAAAATAAAGGATAATAAATGCCGGAGAGTTATCCTATCTTGCTAACTTCTCCGGCAGATAGTCAATTATCTTTTTTTTCCTATATAGAATACATAGCCGTAGTATTCTTTATACTTATTATATAGGTTCTCTTCGTGTCGTTGACCGGCGATGAGGTCTGCGGCAGCTTCATTTCCTGCATATTCCTTCAGAAAGGCTTCCTGAACCGGGAATTGGGGAGCATAGAAATGCTCGGTCCAGCAATTTTCCGGTAAGATGAAATGGGCTGTCGGGATATATCCGGCTTTCTCCATTTGTGCTATTTTTCTCGGAATCGTATCGATTTCCGGGTAATTAGCCATCCAGAAGTCGTCTATTTCGGAGGGGCGTTCCGGGGTGAACCAGGATGCTTCCGTTACAGCGATGAATCCGTTCTTTTTCAGAAACTTATTCCATTCATTCATGCCGCGTTCGAATCCTATATTATAGATAGCTCCTTCGGACCAGATCAGATCGAGTTCTTCCTCTTGAAACGGCAAAGCGTCCATAGAACCGACAATGCCTTTTACTCTGTCTTCGCAATGGGCTTCTATTGCATTTCTGTTGAATATTTCGATGAAGTCGGGGAAAAGATCGATGCCTGTAATTTGCCCTTTCGTATAGTTGGCTAATGCCATTGTCTGCCCGCCTGTGCCACAGCCAATATCGGCTATTCTGGCATTGTCAGACAGTTCGTTGGTGAAACTTAAGGCTTTTTGTGTGACTTCAGGGCTTCCCGGACCTTGACGTTTTAGTCCTTTGAAGTAATTACATATCAGTGTAAAATCGAATTCGTGGATTGTTTTTAATTCGTTACTCATTGTTTTTTAATGTTTTAGCAGTACGGTAAATGAAGGCATGTGACGATGCTTGTGACCATTTGACCATACAAATAGTTTAAAATTTAGATATAGAAAATAACTCTGACAAGAATATGTCAGAAAACATAAGGGATAATCTGTAATGAGAGGAAGGCTTACAGATTATTTACAGAACGGAATCCTTATGGAATGAAAATGAGTTAAACATCCAATTTTTCTTTTAGTTTGTGACAAAGATAGGATTTTAGGTGTAAAACTCAATGATAACTTTGATGAAAAAATACTGTAAACCTGCATTTTAGCAAGAATAGTCAAATAGGGACCCGTTTGTCTGTCCGGTTGTATGGATGAGATTGACTGCCCAAATTGATTGAAACTACCTATTTTTGAATTACATTTGCAGGATATTAGATACAAATCTCTCATTTAATGTATAATACCGATGAAAAGCAAATTATTACTCGCATGTACCATTCTGTTTTTCTGTTCCTCTTTTCTGTGCGGACAGAATCAAACATCTAAAGTTGCAAACTCTGCTGAAACGAATAATGGAGCTGTCCGGCATCCATGGCAAGGAAAAAGAGTGGGGTATTTGGGAGACTCTATTACAGATCCCAACTGCTATGGTGACAAAATAAAGAAATACTGGGATTTCCTGCAGGAATGGCTGGGGATTACTCCTTATGTATATGGTATCAGCGGCAGACAATGGAATGATGTGCCCCGTCAGGCCGAGAAACTAAAGCAGGAACACGGTGGAGAAGTGGATGCTATCTTGATTCTGATGGGTACGAATGATTTTAATGACGGTGTGCCTATCGGAGAGTGGTTTACGGAAACAGAAGAACAGGTGATGGCAGCCCGCGGACAGACCAAAAAGCTGGAAACCCGCAAGAAACGTACGCCTATGATGGATGGAAACACGTATAAAGGACGTATCAACATCGGAATCAACAGGCTGAAACAACTGTTTCCGGATAAGCAGATTGTACTATTAACCCCGTTGCACCGCTCACTGGCGGATTTTGGAGAGAAGAACGTGCAACCGGATGAAAACTATCAGAATAGTTGTGGTGAATATGTGGATGCCTACGTACAGGCTGTCAAAGAAGCCGGCAATGTATGGGGAGTGCCCGTAATTGATTTTAATGCGGTAACCGGACTGAACCCGATGGTGGAAGAACAACTGATTTACTTCTACGATGCAGGATATGACCGTTTACATCCTAGTACAAAGGGGCAGATACGTATGGCACGTACGCTGATGTACCAGTTGCTTGCGCTGCCTGCAACATTTTAAAGAGAACCAGCTTTACCGGTGAATCACCGCACGGATCACAAACCATATATGATGTGCTACGGTGCCAATCAACCCGTAGTGCTTTGCCATGATGCGAAATCTCTCTTTCAGGGAGGCTTTCTGATTGCGGGTAGTCATTCCTTCATCCAGATAATCGATAATCGTCAGATGGGTATTGTGTAAGGTGCGCGCTTTCTTCATAAGACGGATGCACCAGTCGAAATCAGCTGAAAAACGATATTTCAGGTTGTAGGGCTTTACCAGCGTATGACGGGGAAAGAATGCCTGATGGCAGACTAACATACCCTGTTTGAAACTTTTCCAGGTAAGCGTTTCGGGAGCGGACAATCTGCGCATCCGCAGGAAATGCCTGTCCTGGTCTACGATAGCGGTTTCTCCGTAAAGCACATCGGGCAGTTCGCTGCCGTTGATGGTATGCACCATTTGTTGTAGTGTGTCGTCCTCGTGAAAACAGTCGCCCGCGTTCAGGAAACAGAGATAATCGCCGCTGGCAAGGGCGATGCCTTTATTCATGGCGTCATACAGCCCTTTGTCCGGTTCGCTGACAACGGTGTGTATGTGCGGGCGGTAGCGGTTGATAATAGAAATGGTTCCATCCTTGGAAGCTCCATCTACGATGATGTATTCTATATGATGATAGGTTTGTGAAATGACACTCTGAATCGTGTCTTCCAATACCTTTTCAGCATTGTACGTCACCGTAATGATAGAGAACTTGGGAGTAGGATGGACACTATGCATATTTCCCCGTTATTTTATTGTAGACATCTGTATATTTCTTTGCGATGATGCTCTCCGAATAATTACCCAAGACCTTGCGGCAGGCTTGTGCGGAGAGTTCATCGTATTCCGGTTCCGTCAATATCCAATGTATGCCGTTGGCAAAATCTTCCGAAGATTTGTATTGTGCCACGTAACCGTTGTGCAGATGGTCGATCATTTCGGGGATACCTCCTACGTTAAAGCCGACACAGGGTACTCCGCAGGCCATTGCTTCCATAATCATGTTGGGAAGATTCTCTTCCAGAGACGGGATGGCGAAGAGGTCTACGGCATTGTAGATATTTACTATCTCATGCTCATTCTTGATGTAAGGGAGCGGGTAGACATGGAAAGGAAGCTGCTCCTGCAATTGCTGTGATTGGTTACCGAATACGACTACCCCCAGTGACTCTTTCCATTCCGGATGCTTTTCTGCCAGCAGTTTGCAGGCTTCAATGAGATAGTCGACTCCTTTTCGTTTGTCGGTGATCTTTAACGAGCCGAACAGAACCAGTTTCTTACCTTCCGGCAACATGAACTTGGCACGTGCTTCTTTTTTGTTCATGGGTTTGAACAGGTTGGTATTAATAGCGTTCGGAATATTGGTGACGCTTTTCCCTTCAAACAATGCGCTGGTCTGTGCTTGTTCCTTCAGCCAGTGACTGCACGTGACGAAATGGATGGGAGCGTAGCTGTATAACTTTTGTTTTTTGCGGAAAGTGCGGTAAGATAAATCTTTCCGGCCACCGCCTTTGTAGATGTAAGGGCAGTCGTGACACTCTTGCTGATAGTTTTTACATTCCCGTGCGTAGTGGCAGATACCGGTACATGGCCACATATCGTGCATGGTCCATACCACAGGTTTGCCGGAAGTGAGTATTTTCCGTATATCTTTCAGCGAGAGCATTCCTTGGTTGACCCAATGCAGATGGATCACGTCGGCTTGGCGAAATTCCGGGAGTGAGGTGATGTCTGTACCTGTGTTGGCAATGTCAACGTCGAACAGATGGTATCGGCGGAAACGATTGGCACTCCAGATAACGATCCGTTCCCACATGAACTTCCACACTTGCAACCAGTTACTTTTTAAGCGGACCACACTGATTTGGTCGGTCTGCTTGTCACGCACCAGCATTTTGGCTTTGATACCGTTGTTTTTCAGTGACTCCATCAACCGGCTTGCTGCAATGGCCGCTCCTCCTATTCGTTCAGATGTATTTATTATCAGGACTCTCATGGGCAAAAGTTTATGCAAATGTACGGTTTTTAGAGGAAATGTTTGATATTTCCAACAAGCTTTCTGCTATTTCGCGCGAAAAGATTTCGAGGTTGAAGCGTTCTTCTGCCAGTTTGCGTGCATTTTCTCCCATGCGTCGTGCCTCTTCGGGATGGTCGGCGATGTAGCGGATAGCGTCTATCCAGCCTTGTACATCGTTATATTCTACGGTAATGCCGATTTCTTCCTTGTCGATGTCGATTTCGAAGTTGGGGTTGCGCGAGCAGATGACGGGGATGCCGAGGGCAAATGCTTCTACGAGAGTGGTCAGTCCTACGGTGTAGGGGAAGTCCAGACAGCAGATGACGATGCAGCTTTTGCGGGCTACCAGTTTTCCCAGTTCATAGGGAATCACTCCGTCGGTATAGTGAATATGGATGGAGTCGGGCACTGAATAGCGGTCGAGTATCTTTTTATAGTTGATGTTGCCGCATGAAACGGCAATGTACAGATCCAATTCCTCATTGGTTGCGGAGAAAGACTGGAGCAGGGTGTCCACGTCCCGGTTCTCTTTGCCGGTGGAGATAAATCCTTCGGGCTTCCGGTCGGGCATTTCTGCCAACAGATGGTCGTAGAAAGGAAGGTCCGGGCCCCAATGTATCAGTTTCAGTTTGTGGGACGGAGCTTTCCGGGTTTTCTGCGAGTCCTGAATCAGCTTCCGGCTGAACAGGAACATTTGGTCGATGCCTTTGTAGAAAAGGCGGGAGATTTGTTCGCGCCACGGTTTGGGGTTGGTGACGACGGCCGTGTGATGCCAGATGACGATGGGCTTGCGGTACAGTCCCAGTGCACGGAGGAAGATGACGGGTTCTATCCCCCGGAAAGAGGTGGCATAGAGCACGTCGTATTTTTCCTTGCAGAAGAGAATCTCTTTGGTGGCGTAAAGCATGAGTTTCAGGCGGCCGGAGAAGTATTTGCATTTGTGCATTACGGAATGTATTCCGTAATTTTCCAGCAGAGGAAGTCCGTATAAAATGTGTCCGGGGAATTTATATTCTTTCCATTCCTCGTAACTTTCCCGTGTGAGACGGGTATGGTAAAAATAAATAGTAAGCAACGTATTTAGTGGTGCTTGTTTCTTTTCAGCCATTTGTTTATTCGGTTTTTGAGAGCTTTCGTAATGATGGAGAAATTACCGTATTTCAGGTTGAGGAACAGTTCTTCGAACGAACGCCCTATCTTGATCCATGGATGATCCCAGCCCATGATGCGGTAAACCCTCTCTTTGTAGGCTACGTTTTCAATGACGTAGCGGGGATGCCGCAGCGGAAAGTCCACCTCGTAACGCTTCATGGTGAAGATGCGGCGATAGCCCTTGGGCAGGGTGTGGACCGAGCCGGCAAAATGGGTGGAATCTGCCGTTGCTCCGAGGTTGTTTATCATGTTGCGGGTAGGCACGATGCTTACTCCGGAGTTGAACAGGATAGAGGCGTGGAAGATAGTTTCATAAAAGGCTTTCTGCTGTTCCCGGTGACGCTGGCACATATAGATAAAGTCGCTCCGGAATTTGCGTTCCTTGATGAGTTGCTCCAGTTGTTGCATATTGAAGGAGTCGTCCAGGAAACTGTAAAACTCGTCCCATTGGTCGACTACCCGTTTCCAGCTCGCCCATCCCCAAATGGAAAAGGTGGTGGTGAAGAAGTAGTCGGATGGCATATCTTTGGTGATTTCTTCGGGGTTGAATCCGGCAATCATGCTGATGCGGGTGTCATGTTCGTATGTATCCAGCATCTCCTTGCAGAATTGGAAAAAGGTGACGGAGGGCACATCGTCGTCTTCCAGTACGATGCACTTGTCGACTTTGGAGAAGGCCCATTTCTGCGAAAGATATTCTGAAGGGTCACAGCCGAAATTCTTTTCCTGATAAAGGCGTTCTACTTCACATTCCCAGTCTATCTGTGATACGATTTCACGGCAGGCTTCTATTCCGGGCAAATCGCGCTCGTTTCGTGCTCCGTCCTGATAGAGGAAGAGCCGGGACGGACGTGCTTTCTTCACTTGCTCGAACACTTGCGACAACTGTTGCGGGCGGTTGAAGAACAGGATAAGTACCGGGACGTCTACTAAAGCGGATTTCATATTCATAGTTCTTGTTTTGGGGTTGTACTGAATGACAGGGCGGCAGGATAGTGGTTGTTCACTTTCTCCTGTTCTTCCTTGGTAAATCGATGCAAGGTCGGGTAGTTGTATCGCAGAAACCCTTCCAGATCATCGGGAGCGGTCACGGTGAGGGGACCGAACTTTACCGGTTGCAGGTGGCGGAGGCTTTCTACGGTCACGTGGTCGGCGGTTGCCATGACGTTGTTGTAGTAGCGGGTGTTTCGTGAGTTGAAACAGCTTTGCACGGATACCAGCATCCGGTAAATTGCTTTTTTAGAGAAAAGAGAGTCGACTATTCTGTTCAGGAGACAGGAGAAGGCTCCCCGGTTTGTAGGGTTCTCTATTTCGCATTTGCCGAAGTGTTTCCACATCCATATCTCTTTTCCCATCAGGCAGCATTTGAGGAAGCCGAGTATGCCGGATTGCATTTGCCGCAACAGTTTGTTGTCGGGAATTCTGTCGAACGGGAAGATATCTACAAAGATGCCCGGATGCATCGGGATGTTCTTGAACATTTCTTCTACGAAAAGGGTGTTGTTTTTCTTAACCTTCGCGTAGTAATAGGGGGTGTGAGGGTCTGTCTCTATCCATGAAAGAAAGTAGGAAGGGCCCAGTTCTCCGGGTGCTACTTTTAAGAATTTGTTGTAATTCTCCCGCGTCATGCCGATGTCTATATCATCATCCCAGGGGAGAATGCCCTGATCGTAGAGTGCGCCGATGGCTGTGCCGCCTATCACAAAATAGGGAATGTGGTGCTTCTGACATACCCGGATGGTTTCTCCCAATATGTCGTAAAGTTCGGCATGTAATAAATCAAGCTCTTCGGCTGTATATTTCTTGTTCATCGGAAATGGTTAATGCACGTTGTATTGCAAATGTAGTAATTATATTGCTAAGTTACTATAACTTTAAGTTTCCTTGCATAAATTCGGTGGCCACTCGCCCGCGTCCCGGAATGGGGAGAACGGATGCCTGTGGGAAATCCTTGAGCAGACAGTCTGCCGGATTGATCTCCGGATAGAACTTCTTCAACAGGAACAGGCTGGGGCCGGTGGTGATACTTCCTATAAAGACGGAAGCATCCATCAATAGCTGTATCGAGCAGAGGAAACGTGCCATTTGTTTCTGTTTCAGCTCTTTGGTGGTCTGTGTGAAGGCGCTGTTGACGTATCCTTGTTCGTTGGGGCTGCAAAGGGTGTACCAGTGTATGTCCGGGGCAAGGGTTTGCACTTGCTCGAAGAGGCGGTAGTCGTCGGTCAATACAAAGACGTCGCGGATGGCTGTCTTTTCTTTGATGAGGCGTATGTAGTGTTCCGGTGGCAGCAGGTTGGTTTCGGTTATCTTGTCCCCTCCTCGTATCTGGCATCCGGCGTATTGAGGCGGAAGTTGCAGGGTGGTGGCAAATTGGCGACATTCCTGTGCGGTGGTGTCGTTGAGTTTCCAGGTGATTTCCGTCAGCTTTTGGAAGGTGTGGAGGTAGTCACCGTCTATTCCCAGTTCGGGGATATGGAAGTGCCGGTTGGGGTTGAACGTCACTTGGAAGTTGAGCAACACCGGTTTACCATACGTGAAGAAAGCAAGGGCTTTTCCGATGATGTTCTTGCAGGTTACTTTCAGTTTCCATTTCAGTAACTTCGCTTTAGATAGTTTTTTGTCTTTCATCAATGCTTGCCATGAAGGCAGGCGATGAGTGTTGTAGGTGTGGTGAAACGGTTCGTGCACTTGCTCGCAGAAAGGTGCGAAACAGTCTTCCCAGCCCTTTTCCCATCCGAAGTTGGCGTCGTCGGAGTAAAGCTTGAACTGTATTTTGTGTTGCAGGCAATAGAGCATTGCATGGAGCATATAGGTGTATTCGGTAAAGAATCCGGCGTCTATACCTATGTGATAAATCATCGTCTTTTTGAAAGAACGATTCAGAAGGCGGTATTTGGTGGCAAGATCATTGGGGTTCATGTGTCTTCTTTTTGATGAAATACTGGATGCTTTCTTTAAAGGTGACCGAACGGCTGCCCCACATGGCGGCTACGTAGAGTGCTGCTGCGAGCACTATCTTGCTTGCCAGGCGGAGATAAATATTCTCGATGGAACGGGTGGAATAATAGGTGATTACCATTACCGTAGCTGCAATGACAGCGTATGGAAGTATGTCTATCAGTGCATGGCGCAGCTTTAGTCCGATTTCTTGCCATACGAAATAGTGCCACGTCAGTAGCCACAGTATATTGGTGGATACATAGACGGCGAGCATGGCATAGATCCCGTGTGAGTGGACTAACAGAACGCCTGACAATAGAATTATGCCGAGCGCTATGGTGTTCCACATATAGATGCGGGATTTCCCTTTGCTGATGATGAGTTGCTGATAGAGGTATGCGATGGGAGTGAAGGCTCCGCTGATACACAGAATCTGCATGATGGATATACTGGAGTACCACTTGTCGGTGATAGTGATGATAATCAGCTCTTCTGATACGATTCCCAGTCCGAGCATGGCGGGAAACGAGACAAAGGCGGTGAAACGCAGCATTTTGCGGAATACCCGTTTTTGTCGTTCAAGGTCGTCCGACACTTTGGTGAGTACCGGTTGCGCCACTCCGTTTATCATGCCGGATATAAAGAGCTGTCCCATGCCGCACCATTTGTTGGCCTGATTGTAATATCCTACTTCCTTTTCGGTGTAGAACTTACCCAGTATCACAGAGAAGAGGTTGTTGTTGATGTGATTGAATACATTGGTTACCAGTAGCTTCCCGCTGAATCCGAACATTTCCTTAATCGGGGTGAAATTGAACTGCAAGCTCGGTCGCCAACGGGTGAAATGCCAGTAACAGGCTGTGTTGACGGCTACATAAACGATGCTTTGCGTGGCAATACCCCAATAAGAGAAACCGAAGTAGGCAAGAATGACTCCGGTGATTCCGGATACGGTAAGTCCGATAACGGAGGACAGGGCCCGCTGTTTCACCATCAAGTTTCGCAGAAGATAGGCGCTGTGGGATATTCCCAGGCTGGCTATGAAGAATCCGATGAAGGAATAACGTGCCAGCGGTGTCAGTTCGGGAGTATGGTAAAAATCGGCAATGAGCGGTGCGCACAGGAATAACAGCAGATACAAGGACAGGCTGATAGCCGCATTGAACCAGAAGACAGCATTGTAATCGTTATGTGTCACTTCCTTCTTGTTGACAAGGGCGGCTGTGAAACCGCTCTCCTGTATCGAACTGGCAATGAGGGAGAAGATAGCCAACATTCCCACCATTCCGTAGTCTGCCGGAGTGAGCAACCGTGCGAGGAATATTCCGAAAAGCAGGTTTAACAACTGCTGTATGCCGTTGCTGAATCCTCCCCAAAATAGTCCTTTGGCTGTTTTTTCTTTTAGTGACTGATTCTCGCTCATGTTATTTGCAAAGAATACATGAAAAGGCTATGCGCAATGATAGCTTTTCATGTATTCCCTATTTAAGTTTTATTATTTTACTTCGCTACCCGGCTTCACCTCACGTCCCGGCATGATAACTGCCAGACTGCCGTCGTTGTTTTCGGCACTTAGAATCATGCCTTCGCTGATGATGCCTTTCAGTTTGCGCGGAGCAAGGTTGGCGATGAAGCAAACCTGTTTGCCTACCAGTTCTTCCGGTTGATAATGCTTGGCAATGCCCGATACGATGGTACGTGTTTCCAGTCCGTCGTCGATTTTGAATTGCAGCAATTTATCCGCTTTCGGCACTTTCTGACATTCAAGAATGGTACCTACACGGATATCCAGTTTCGTGAAGTCGTCGAATTCGATGTTCGGACGGATTGGATTAGCCTTGTAATTGGCTTCTTCGTTTGCTTTCTTTGTATCGAGCAATTTTTGTACTTGTGCTTCGATAGTAGCGTCTTCAATCTTTTCGAACAATAATTCCGGTTTGTTCAACTGGTGACCTACAGGGAGAAGGTTGTCACGTCCCAATTCAGACCATTCGAAAGTATCCATGTTCAGCATTTTGCGGAGTTTTTCCGAGCTGAACGGCAGGAACGGGTCGAAAGCGATGGCAAGGTTGGCAACCAGTTGCAGGGAGATGTTGAGGATGGTACCTACACGCTCCATATCTGTTTTTGCCAGTTTCCACGGTTCGGTGTCGGCCAGGTATTTGTTGCCGATACGTGCCAGATTCATGGCTTCTTTCTGTGCGTCGCGGAATTTGAATACGTCGAGCAGTTTTTCCACTTCTGCTTTTACGTCTGCAAATTCTTTCAGCGTTTCTTTGTCGTAGTCGGTCAATTCGCCTTGTGCAGGTACGCGCCCGTCGAAGTATTTTTGAGTCAATACCATTGCACGGTTCACGAAGTTACCGTATACGGCTACCAGTTCGTTGTTATTCCGTGCCTGGAAGTCTTTCCAGGTGAAGTCGTTGTCTTTTGTTTCCGGTGCGTTGGCGGTCAGTACGTAGCGGAGTACGTCCTGTTTGCCGGGGAAGTCCGCCAGGTATTCGTGCAACCATACAGCCCAGTTGCGGGAAGTGGAGATTTTGTCTCCTTCGAGGTTGAGGAATTCGTTGCTCGGTACGTTGTCCGGTAGGATATAGCTGCCTTCTGCTTTCAGCATGGCGGGGAATACGATGCAGTGGAACACGATGTTGTCTTTTCCAATGAAATGGAGCAGACGGGTTTCGGGATCCTTCCACCATGTTTCCCAGCTGTCGGGGAGCAGTTCTTTGGTGTTGGAGATGTATCCGATAGGAGCATCAAACCATACGTAGAGCACTTTGCCTTCTGCTCCTTCTACGGGAACAGGGATACCCCAGTCGAGGTCACGGCTCACGGCACGTGGTTGCAGGCCCATGTCGAGCCAGCTTTTGCACTGGCCGTATACGTTGGGACGCCATTCTTTATGATCTTCCAGAATCCATTTGCGCAGCCATCCTTCGTGCTTGTCGAGAGGAAGATACCAGTGTTTGGTTTCTTTCATCACCGGTTTGCTGCCGCTGATGGCGCTTTTCGGGTTGATAAGATCCGTAGGAGAAAGTGAGGTTCCGCACTTTTCGCATTGGTCGCCGTAAGCGCCTTCCGAATGACAGTGGGGACATTCTCCGGTGATATAGCGGTCGGCAAGGAATGTTTTTGCTTCCTCGTCGTAGTATTGTTCAGACGTTTTTTCGATGAATTCGCCTTTATCGTACAATGTTTTGAAGAAATCCGAAGCCAATTGGTGATGCGTCGGCGAAGTGGTGCGGCTATACACGTCGAATGAGATACCGAATTCTTCGAATGATTTTTTTATCAGCGAATGATAACGGTCTACTACATCCTGCGGAGTAATTCCTTCTTTCTTGGCACGAATCGTGATAGGTACCCCGTGTTCGTCCGAACCTCCAATGAATAATACATCTTCTTTTTTCAGACGCAGATAACGCACATAAATATCTGCCGGTACGTATACACCAGCCAAGTGACCGATATGGACAGGACCGTTCGCATACGGCAGTGCCGATGTGACGGTGGTTCTTTTGAATTTCTTTTCCATTGTATAGTGTGATTTTTGTTGTTTTCAACTTTGCAATGTGCAAAGATAGTGACTTTTCACCACAGATTACACGGATTAACACAGATTATTTCATTGAAAAGTGGTCACAGAATGAAACAGGAACGTTTCGTAATAAAAAAACAGGTAAAAAGAAAGTGATGTGGTTCAATGGATTTTTGTGGTGAAAGTTTACATTCTCGTGGCTTTTATTCAAGACATGGAATACCTTTTTTAATCAGCACAATACTGTTCCACCACCTTCACATCCTTTCCTTGACGAATCATTTCGACATAAGTAGCGCCTCCTCCATAAAACAGTTCGATTTTCAGATGATTCTTGGTTTTGTATGTATAAGTCACTTCTAACGTCCCGACACTGTCAGTTTCAATTTTATAATGTGAGTTGTTTTCGGGCAGTTTTTCCCGTAGAAGTTTCTCAATGTTGCGCACTTTCTGGTTATAGACTTGCTGCATGTTCACATTAGGACATGTATATTCGAAGATATTTGTATAACCTTCGTCTTCTGTATAGTGACTAATGACGATCCCGTCTTCTGAAGTTGTTTTATCAATGAATGTACGTTCGGCAGGGTGTGTAGTTCTTGCGTCTTCATCAATGTTGTCGTTTTCTTTGATTTGGGTCTGCGTTGTATCCGCCTTATTCTTTTCGATGCTAGCTTGTACTACCGGACTCTGTTGTTTGGATGTACCGATACACTGAGTAAAGAAAGATATAAAACAACTTCCCGATAATATAATTGCAATGATAAGTCGTAAGTTTTTCTTCATATATGTTAGTTTGTAAGTGTGCAAATATACTACATTATTGTCTTTCTTCATTGTACATCGGGCAGAATATAATTGAGGTACATGATGAGATAATTACTTCATTTCTCAAAAAGTAAGTATAATCCATCTGATCTTCTGCTCTTTTCTCTTTGATAGTCTGTTTCCGCATACAATTCTCCCCTTTTTCTTTCTTTTTTCTCATAAGAAAGAATATATTTGTACCTAAGTTAAACGAAAACCAAAGCATGATATGATAACAACCCAGTTGCTTCGTCCTGAAAGCATTGTCGTAGTAGGGGCATCGAATAATGTGCATAAGCCGGGTGGCGCAATATTAAAGAATTTGATAAATGGAGGTTATCGGGGAGAACTTCGGGCGGTGAATCCGAAGGAAAAGGAAGTGCAGGGAGTTCCCGCCTTTGCGGATGTGAATGATCTGCCGGACACAGATCTGGCGGTGTTGGCTGTGCCTGCCTTGATGTGTCCTGATATGGTGGAAACATTGGCTAGCAAGAAACAAACCAGGGCATTTATCATACTCTCGGCTGGTTTTGGTGAAGAAACCCACGAAGGGGCGCTGTTGGAAGAACGTATTTTGGAAACAGTTAATAAATACGGCGCTTCACTGATTGGTCCTAATTGCATTGGATTGATGAATACATGGCATCATAGTGTATTCAGCCAGCCGATTCCTAACTTAAACCCCAAAGGGGTGGACTTGATTTCCAGCTCCGGTGCTACGGCGGTATTTATTCTCGAAAGTGCCGTAACAAAAGGTTTGCAGTTCAATTCAGTCTGGTCGGTGGGAAACGCCAAGCAGATCGGTGTAGAAGATGTATTGCAATTTATGGATGAGAACTTCGATCCCGAAAAAGATTCTCATCTGAAACTACTCTATATTGAAAGTATTCAGAATCCGGACAGGTTGTTATTCCATGCTTCGTCTTTGATTAGAAAAGGGTGCAAGATTGCGGCAATCAAAGCCGGAAGTTCGGAGAGCGGAAGCCGGGCGGCATCTTCCCATACAGGAGCAATCGCCAGTTCCGATTCGGCAGTAGAGGCTTTGTTCCGTAAAGCAGGCATTGTGCGTTGCTTCTCTCGTGAAGAATTGACTACTGTGGGTTGCGTGTTTACTTTACCCGAATTGAAAGGAAAGAATTTTGCCATTATCACTCATGCCGGAGGGCCGGGAGTGATGCTGACAGATGCGTTGAGTAAAGGCGGACTGAATGTGCCTAAGCTGGAGGGAGAAGTAGCCGAGGAACTAAAAGCCCAACTATTCCCCGGTGCTGCCGTCGGAAATCCTATTGATATTCTGGCTACCGGAACACCGGAACATCTGCGCCTTTGCATTGACTACTGCGAGGAAAAGCTTGACAATATAGACGCCATGATGGCCATCTTCGGAACTCCGGGATTGGTTACTATGTTTGAAATGTATGATGTGCTTCACGAAAAGATGCAGACTTGCAAGAAACCGATTTTTCCCATTCTTCCTTCCATTAATACAGCCGGAGCAGAGGTTTCCGCCTTCCTGGCAAAAGGGCATGTGAATTTTGCAGACGAAGTGACCTTGGGTACTGCCCTTTCACGTATCGTCAATGCTCCTAAACCGGCAGTTCCTGAAATAGAACTGTTCGGAGTGGACGTTCCGAGGATTCGTCGTATTATTGATTCTATTCCGGAGGATGGTTATATCGCTCCCAATTATGTACAGGCATTGTTGCACGCTGCCGGTATTCCGTTGGTAGATGAATTTGTTTCCGACAATAAAGAGGAGATAGTAGCTTTTGCCCGTCGGTGCGGATTTCCGGTAGTTGCCAAGGTTGTTGGTCCTGTGCACAAATCAGATGTCGGTGGTGTCGTTTTGAACATTAAAAGTGAGCAACATCTGGCACTGGAATTCGATCGTATGATGCAGATACTTGATGCAAGAGCAATTATGGTACAGCCGATGCTGAAAGGTACGGAACTGTTTGTTGGCGCAAAATATGAAGAGAAGTTCGGTCACGTGGTACTTTGTGGTTTGGGAGGTATTTTTGTGGAGGTGCTGAAAGATGTATCTTCCGGTTTGGCTCCGCTTTCTTACGAAGAAGCTTATTCAATGATTCATTCTTTGCGTGCTTATAAAATCATTCAGGGAACACGTGGGCAAAAGGGAGTCAACGAAGATAAATTTGCTGAAATTATTGTCCGTTTGTCCACTTTGCTACGTTTCGCTACAGAGATCAAAGAAATGGATATAAATCCGCTCTTAGCAACAGAAAAGGCCGTTGTAGCAGTTGACGCGCGTATCAGAATAGAAAAATAGGACTATTCTTTCATTGAGACATATTTACTATCTTTCCGCTGTGATTTTGCCTACATTTGGTAACTCAAACGGAAGGATAGAAAATACGTATATTTATGAAGAAAGTTCTCATATTTTTAATCTGTTTAATCGGCTATCAGATCGGCTGCCATGCGCAAATGGCGGACGAGCATTATTATTTCAAAAATCTTAGTGTACAGAACGGGTTATCTCAAAATACGGTCAATGCGATTTTGCAGGATAAGCAGGGCTTTATGTGGTTCGGCACAAAAGATGGTTTGAATAGATATGACGGTTTGTCATTCCGCAAATTCAAACATGATGACCGCACACGGCGGAGCATTGGTAATAATTTTATCACAGCTCTTTATGAGGACTCAAAAGGAGATATCTGGGTAGGTACGGATGTAGGACTTTATATCTATAATCCGGAAAAAGATTCTTTCCGTCATTTTGCTGAATTGAGCGCAGAAAACACGAAAATAGAGCATACCGTAACTGCAATCTCCGGAGACAACAAAGGATGTGTCTGGGTAGCGGTAGAGTCGCAGGGACTATTTTGTTATGATCTGGAGGAAGGAACACTCCAGAACCACACATTGAAGAACTTTTCTTTTATCTCCACCAATGTCCAGTCTTTTGTTTTCGATAATAGCGGAACCCTTTGGATTGGTTGCTATGGTGATGGACTTTTCTATTCGAAAGACCGTTTGCAAACCCTTCATCCTTATGTATCACCTGTAGACGATCAAAAAACTTATGAGAATGATGTCGTGATAGGTCTGGTGAAAGGAGCATATAATTGTCTATATATAGGCTCTTTAAAAGGAGGAGTGAAAGAACTGAACCTGACCTCTAACAAACTGCATGATTTACTCTCTAAAGATGAAAGTGGAGAGGCTGTTTTTTGTCGTGAACTGCTGGTAGCTTCTGACAACGAATTGTGGATTGGCGCAGAATCGGGACTTTATATTTATAATCTCCGAATGGGTAAGTATGTTCATTTGCGCAGTTCGATCAACGACCCTTATTCTTTATCCGACAATGCTATTTATTCATTGTGTAAGGATCGCGAGGGTGGTATCTGGATTGGCTCTTATTTTGGCGGTGTGAATTACTATCCTCGTTTTTATACGTATTTCGAGAAATATTATCCCAAAGGGACTGATAATGGTTTGCGTGGGAAACGAGTACGTGAGTTCTGTCAGGATAATCAAGGTATTCTGTGGATTGGTACGGAGGACGGTGGTCTGAATCGTTTCAACCCCAAGACCAAAACATTCTCCTTCTTTACACCCAGTAGTGCTTTTACCAATGTGCATGGTTTATGTTTAATTGGAGATCATCTTTGGGTAGGAACCTTTTCAAAAGGAGTGAAAGTAGTAGATACGCGTACGGGAGCTATCGTGAAAACCTATCAGAAAACGGATTCTCCCCGTTCATTGATAGATAATAGTGTTTTCTCTATTTGCTGCACAACGACCGGTGATATTTACCTGGGAACTTTGTTCGGCTTGCTCCGATATAATAAACAGTCTGATGATTTCGACCGGATACCGGAACTGAACGGTCGGTTTGTGTATGACATAAAGGAGGACTCCGGAGGAAATCTATGGTTGGCAACTTATGCTAATGGAGCCTATTGCTACAATGTGAGTGAAAAGAAATGGAAGAATTATTTGCACGATGAAAATAACCCGAAGAGTCTCCCGTATGATAAGGTATTAAGTATCTTTGAAGACTCTCACCGACAAATCTGGTTGACTACTCAAGGAGGAGGTTTTTGTCGTTTTCAGCCGGATACGGAGACATTTGCCAATTATAATTTGTCGGCCGGACTGCCGAACGATGTTGTATACCAGATTGTGGAGGACAAAGAAGGATTTTTGTGGTTGACAACTAATAACGGTTTGGTCTGCTTTCAACCTACTACCGGAATGATGAAGGTATATACCACCTCCAATGGCTTGTTGGGCGACCAGTTTAATTATCGTTCAAGTTTTGAAACTGAGGATGGTACGATTTATTTGGGTAGCATCGATGGTTTTATAGCCTTTAATCCCAAGAATTTCTCCGAGAACAAGTTTCTCCCCTCTATTGTAATTACTGATTTCTTTCTGTTTGGAAAGGAAGTATATGCTGGTGAACCGGGCTCTCCGTTGGAAAAGAGTATCACTTTCTCTGACCAGCTTGTTCTCCAGTCTAATCAGAATTCTTTCTCTTTCCGTGTAGCCGCGCTGGATTTTCAGGCTCCTAAGACAAGTCGGATTATGTATAAGTTGGAAGGCTTTGATACAGACTGGTTGACTGTGAGTGAAAGCCCTATTGTTACCTACTCCAATCTTCGATATGGTGATTATACCTTCCGGGTGAAAGTTGCCAATAGTGATGGAGTATGGAGTGACGATGAAGTGGTATTGGAAGTACATATTCTTCCTCCTTTCTATCTTTCTATATGGGCGTATTGTGCGTATGCTTTGCTGATTATCGGTTGTTCTTTACAAATTGTTGTGTATTTCAAGAGACGCAGTAATAGCAAACATCGACGACAGATGGAGAAATTCGAGCAGGAGAAGGAACGTGAAGTTTACCATGCAAAGATTGATTTCTTTACGAATGTGGCCCATGAGATACGTACACCGCTAACATTGATTAAAGGTCCGTTGGAAAACATTATATTGAAGAAACAGGTCGATGCGGAAACGCGGGAAGACCTGAATGTAATGAAGCAGAATACGGAACGATTGTTGAATCTGACTAACCAGTTACTTGACTTCCGTAAAACGGAAAGTCAGGGATTCCGCTTGAATTTTGCGAAATGCAATGTAACGGAGGTACTGAAAGAGACTCATGTGCGTTTCACTTCCCTTGCCAAACAGAAAGGTTTGGAATTCACCTTGCAAGTGCCTGAAAAGGATTTTTATGCACATGTGAACCGGGAGGCGTTTACGAAGATTATCAGTAATCTGTTGAACAATGGGGTGAAGTATGCTGAAAGCTACGTACATATATTTTTGGAGGTGTCGGAAGCGGATGATAATAATTCATTCCGTATTCGTACAGAGAATGATGGAGTAATTATTCCTAATGAGATGAAAGAGGAAATTTTCAAACCTTTCGTTCGTTTTAATGAAAAAGAAGACGGAAAAGTGACTACTGGAACAGGAATCGGCTTAGCTCTTTCCCGTTCATTGGCAGAACTGCATCAAGGAACCCTGGCTATGGGAGAAGGGGAAGAAAATAATACCTTCTGTCTGACTTTGCCGATAGTTCAGGATATGACAATCACTTTAACACCGGAACCGGAAGCAGGAATGGACAAGATGAGTGAAATTTCTGCTGGAGAGGTGGAAAAGAAAGATAACCGTCCTACAGTGCTGGTTGTGGAAGATAATCCGGATATGCTTGCCTTTGTAGTGCGTCAGCTATCGAAAGAATATGCTGTATTGACTGCTACTAACGGGGAGGAAGCGTTACAAGTGTTGGATGGTAATTATGTGAATCTAGTGGTTAGTGACGTTGTGATGCCTGTGATGGATGGTTTTGAACTATGTAAGAGAATAAAGTCAGATTTGAATTATAGTCATATTCCCGTTATACTGTTGACTGCGAAGACGAATATCCAGTCTAAGATAGAGGGAATGGAATTGGGAGCAGACGCATATCTGGAGAAACCTTTCTCTGTGGAATATTTGCAGGCTTGTGCTTCCAGCCTTATTCAGAATAGAGAGAAACTACGTAAGGCTTTTGCACAGTCTCCTTTTGTGGCTGCCAATACGATGGCGTTGACAAAAGCTGACGAAGATTTTATAAAGAAGTTGAATGAGGTTATCCAAGTGAATTATAGTAATCCGGAATTTAGCATGGATGATATGGCGGATAGCCTGAATATGAGCCGTTCCAATTTCTATCGGAAGATAAAGGGCGTCTTGGATTTGAGTCCGAATGAATATCTTCGTCTGGAGCGTTTAAAGAGAGCTGCTCAATTATTGAAAGAGGGAGAAAACCGGGTAAATGAGATTTGCTATATGGTAGGGTTTAATTCTCCGTCTTATTTTGCCAAGTGTTTCCAGAAGCAATTTGGAGTGTTACCCAAAGATTTTGTAAGTTAATATTAATTTATAGCTATAAAGATAAGGTAAAAAGGAGCTTTTAAAGGAATGATTTGATGAAAAAGTATGTAAATTTGTTCGTTTTCGTATTCATGATAGGTGCTTGTCTTTCGCAGGGGAGAGCACAGACAAAGTCTGCGGTGAGTTATAAGAATCCGGTTGTAGATATTGCCATGCCCGACCCTACGGTGATTAAAGCTGCAGATGGTTATTTTTATGTGTATGCTACCGAATCTACCAGAAACGTTCCGATCATGAAGTCGAAAGATTTGGTGGAATGGACGTATTGCAACACTGCATTTACGAATAAAACTCGTCCCAGGTTTGAACCTAAAGCTGGAATCTGGGCACCTGACATTAATTATATTAACGGTAAATATGTGCTTTATTATGCAATGTCGGTGTGGGGAGGAGAACAAACGTGCGGCATTGGGGTGGCTACGGCCGACTCTCCGCAGGGACCTTTTACGGATCATGGTAAGATGTTCCGCAGTAATGAGATCGGTGTGCAGAACTCGATCGATCCCAGTCTCCTGCAGTATGAGGGGAGAAACTATTTGGTATGGGGCAGCTTCCGGGGAATATATGTTATTGAACTGACTGCGGATGGGCTGTCGATCATGCCGGGAGCGAAAAAAAAGAGAATAGCGGGAACTGCTTTTGAAGCTGTTTATATCCATAAGCACGGCGATTATTATTATATGTTTGCCTCCATAGGAAGTTGTTGTCAAGGAGTGAAAAGTACATATAAAGTCGTAGTGGGACGTTCCAAGAAAGTATGGGGCCCGTACAAAGACAAGACTGGTAAACCGATGTTGAAAAATGGTTATTCTTTGGTGATAGGTGCGAATGATCATTTTGTAGGCAATGGGCACGGTTCGCAGATTATCCGGGATGATGCCGGACAAGACTGGCTTCTGTATCATGGTTTTTCAAGATCAACTCCGGAGAACGGACGTATTCTGTTGTTGGACCAGATCAAGTGGGACCAAGAAGGTTGGCCTTACGTAGAGGGAGGATCTCCTTCTTACGAAACACAAAAAGCACCTGTATTTAATAACTGATTTTCAAATAAACCAATTATAATCTTAAATACCACAAGCATGAAACATACCCCTATTAGCAGGCGGGATTTTCTAAAGAATTTAGGCATAGCCGGGGCTGGCACTCTTCTTGCAGCAAGCCCTTGGCTTTCTGCTTTTTCGGAGGTGATGAACACCTCAAACGAGAAGTGTCGTCTGGCAATTATCGGGCCTGGTTCCCGGGGACGGTTTTTAATGGGATTTTTAGCTAAGAACCCCAAAGTCGAGATCGTAGCATTGTGCGACATTTATAAACCGTCTATCGAGAGCGCATTGGAACTTGTGCCTAATGCCAAAGTGTATGGTGACTACCGAGAAGTGCTGGAAGATAAGTCGATAGATGCCATACTCGTAGCTACCCCTCTTAGTTCGCATTGTAAAATCGTCTTGGATGCTTTCGACGCAGGAAAGCATGTATTTTGTGAGAAGTCAATAGGTTTCACGATGGAAGAGTGTTACCGTATGTATCAGAAGCATCGTAGCACGGGAAAGATTTTCTTCACAGGACAACAGCGTCTGTTCGATCCTCGTTACATCAAAGCAATGGAGATGATTCATGCAGGTACCTTTGGTGAAATAAATGCCATCCGTACTTTCTGGAATCGGAATGGGGATTGGAGACGTTCGGTACCTTCACCCAATTTGGAACGCCTGATAAATTGGCGTCTTTACAAAGAGTTCTCAAAAGGACTGATGACGGAACTCGCTTGCCATCAACTTCAGATCGGAAGCTGGGCTTTGCGTAAGATACCCGAAAAGGTGATGGGACACGGTGCCATCACTTATTGGAAAGACGGCAGAGATGTGTATGACAATGTGAGCTGTGTATATGTGTTTGATGATGGGGTAAAGATGACATTTGACTCTGTCATTTCCAATAAATTCTATGGACTGGAAGAACAGATCATGGGTAATCTTGGAACGGTAGAACCGGAAAAGGGAAAATATTACTTTGAAAGTGTAGCTCCTGCACCGGCCTTCCTGCAAATGGTGAATGACTGGGAAAACAAAGTGTTTGACTCTCTGCCTTTTGCCGGAACAAGCTGGGCGCCGGAAACAGCAAACGAAAACAAAGGAGAATTTATTATCGGAGAACGTCCCAAGAGCGACGGTACGTCATTGTTGTTGGAAGCTTTTGTTGAAGCCGTCATAACACAAAAACAACCTAAAAATATCGCGGAAGAAGGATATTATGCAAGTATGCTCTGTTTGTTGGGTCATCAGGCATTGGAAGAAGAACGGACGCTTTATTTCCCTGATGAGTATAAAATAGACTATCTGAATCATCAATCTGTAAAAACATCCGAAGCAATATGAAAGACACGATTGTAACCGCACGACGTAAGAAAATAGAGTTAATTACTTTACTCGTTTGTTTTGTAGTATCTAATTTGCTACATCTTTATGCAATTATTGCTTATCATGCACCATTTACGGAGATGATAACGTCTATTTTTTATATAATTATATTTACTTTTGTGCTTTATGCTTTCTGGGGGATTTTGCGTCTCTTGTTTTATGGAATGCAAGCACTGTTTAAAAAGAAAAGCAGGAGTTGATAGTTTTCTTGCATAATTTTAAAGAAGAACTTAATCAATATCAATGAAAATAAATAATTTATGGTAACACGAAGGGATTTTTTGAAAACGATGTCGATGGCTTCAGCCGGATTGGCATTGGGAACCGGTGATTTATTACATGCGCAAGCCGCTTCACCTAAAAAAAGAAGAGGTGACAAAGTGAAGATTGCTTATATCGGCATTGGTAACCGCGGAGAGCAGATTATTGAAGACTTTGCACGGACTGGTATGGTGGAAGTGGTGGCTTTATGTGATGTAGATATGGGTGCCAAACATACACAAAAGATAATGGCTAAATATCCGAAAGCAAAGCAGTTTAGGGATTTTCGCCAAATGTTTGATAAGGCCGGTAACGAATTTGATGCTGTAGCAATTGCTACTCCCGACCATTCGCATTTCCCGATCAGTATGCTGGCTTTGGCTTCCGGAAAGCATGTATATGTAGAGAAACCGTTGGCACGTACTTTCTATGAAGCGGAACTGTTGATGCAAGCTGCGCTTAAACGTCCGAACCTGGTTACTCAAGTAGGAAATCAGGGACATTCTGAAGCAAACTATTTCCAGTTTAAAGCCTGGATGGATGCGGGAATTATCAAAGACGTTACTGCTATCACTGCCCACATGAATAACCCACGTCGTTGGCATAAATGGGACACTAATATTTATAAACTTCCTTCCGGGCAGCAACTGCCGAAAGATCTGGACTGGGACACTTGGCTCGGAGTTACTCCTTATCACGAGTATAATAAAGATTATCATTTGGGACAATGGCGTTGTTGGTATGATTTTGGTATGGGAGCATTGGGCGACTGGGGAGCACATATCCTCGACACGGCTCACGAATTCCTGGAACTGGGATTGCCATACGAAGTCACTATGCAATACGCAAATGGACATAATGATTATTTCTTCCCATATTCTTCCACGATTCTCTTCCGTTTCCCGCAACGTAAAGGAATGCCACCGGTAGATATTACCTGGTATGATGGTTTGGATAATCTTCCTCCTATTCCTGCTGGTTATGGAGTTTCGGGATTAGATCCGAACATCCCGGTAACTAATCAGGGAGATACTCCGAAATCTAAGTTGAATCCTGGAAAAATCATTTATACTAAGGATTTGATCTTCAAGGGTGGTAGTCATGGAAGCACTTTGTCTATTATTCCGGAAGAGAAAGCCAAAGAGATGGCAGACAAGTTGCCGGAGGTTCCTAAAAGTCCTTCCAATCACTTCGAGAATTTCTTGCTGGCATGTCAAGGTATTGAAAAGACACGCTCGCCGTTCGAAATCAATGGTGTGTTGAGCCAGGTATTCTCACTGGGTGTGATGGCTCAACGACTTAATACACAGTTGTTCTTTGACCCTCGTACGAAGCAGATTACAAATAATGAATTTGCTAATGCAATGCTGGCGGGACTTCCACCGCGTAAAGGTTGGGATGAATTTTATAAATTATAAATAGAAAATAGCCTTTTCCATTCCTTCTTCGAATATAAGGGAGTGGGAAAGACTAATCAATGATTATGAAGAAGAATATCGTATTAACTTTACTTTTATTCTGTGCCGCTTCTTTAGGTGCACAGAATTGGGAACCTCTTTTCAATGGAAAGAACCTGAAAGGATGGAAGAAATTGAATGGCAAAGCCGAGTATAAAATTGTAGATGGTGCCATTGTCGGTGTATCTAAAATGGGAACACCCAATACTTTTTTGGCAACGACAAAGAATTATGGTGACTTTATCCTTGAGTTTGACTTCAAGGTCGATGACGGTTTAAATTCCGGAGTACAGCTTCGTAGTGAAAGCAAGAAAGATTATAAGAAGGGTCGTGTACACGGTTATCAGTTTGAGATCGATCCTTCCAAACGCGCTTGGTCAGGTGGTATCTATGATGAGGCACGTAGAAACTGGCTTTATCCTTTGACGCTGAATCCATCGGCAAAAAACGCTTTTAAGAATAATGCATGGAATAAAGCTCGTATTGAGGCTGTAGGTAACTCAATCCGTACCTGGATAAACGGAGTGCCTTGTGCTAATATCTGGGATGATATGACTCCTGTGGGCTTCATTGCTCTGCAAGTGCATGCCATTGGAAATGCGGCAGATGAAGGTAAAACAGTTAGTTGGAAAGATATCCGCATTTGTACGACGGACGTAGAACGCTATCAGACACCGGAAGCGCAAGCTGCACCGGAAGTGAATCTGATTGCCAACACGATTTCTCCGAATGAAGCAAAAGAAGGATGGACTCTATTATGGGATGGTAAGACTACTGATGGATGGAGAGGAGCTAAGCTTTCTACTTTCCCTGCAAAAGGCTGGAAGATAGAAGATGGAATTCTGAAAGTAATGAAGAGTGGTGGCGCTGAATCTGCTAATGGCGGTGATATTGTGACTACCCGTAAATACAAGAACTTTATTCTGAAAGTAGATTTTAAGATTACCGAAGGTGCCAATAGCGGAATTAAATATTTCGTAAACCCGGATATGAATAAAGGTGCAGGCTCTGCTATCGGTTGTGAATTCCAGATTCTTGATGATGACAAACATCCTGATGCAAAACTGGGTGTGAAAGGTAACAGAAAGCTAGGTTCGTTGTATGATTTGATTCCGGCTCCTAAGAATAAACCTTTCAACAAGAAAGAGTTTAATACTGCTACCATTATCGTAAAAGGTAACCATGTAGAACATTGGTTGAACGGAGTTAAATTGATTGAATATGATCGTAACAATGATATGTGGAATGCATTGGTAGCATACAGTAAATATAAAAACTGGCCTAATTTCGGAAATCCGGAGGAAGGTAATATACTCCTTCAGGATCACGGAGATGAAGTGTGGTTCAAGAACGTGAAGATTAAAGAACTGAAATAAGGTGTATTCTAGTTATTACGTGGGGTGTGTCAAAACTCCTTTATGATTTTTATTCAGGCACGGATTACACGGAATTACACGGATTACGTTGTTACTTTATG
The DNA here is from genome assembly GCF_015667765.1 of Bacteroides sp. 1001302B_160321_D4. Lineage (NCBI taxonomy): Bacteria > Pseudomonadati > Bacteroidota > Bacteroidia > Bacteroidales > Bacteroidaceae > Bacteroides > Bacteroides sp. 1001302B_160321_D4. The sequence goes on from NZ_JADPLO010000002.1 coordinate 200,049, forward strand.
CAACGATATTTCTAAAAACCGTGAAATCCGTGTAGTCCGTGCTTGAATTGTATGATTGTGAATGTTTCGTTTTATTTTTGACACATTTTTCCTGTTTATTTATTCCTTGATTAATATTTGTCCTACTATACAATGCAGACCGCTATTCAACATTTGTATAAACCACCTCATGAAGGTAATGGACTGCTTTATGCCTGGTTTCTTTCCATGCATACACGGGTGGATATTATACTGTATAGCCAGAAACCGGAAAGAGAATTACTACTTGTGGTTAATCGTATTTATGATGCATTGTATCGGCTGGAAAAGATAGCGAACTTTTATGATCCGGACAGCGAATTGTCTTTTGTCAACCGGACGGCCTCTATTTCTCCGATCGTTCTTAGCGAAGAACTTTATTCAATGATTGATTTATGTCTGGAATATAACAGCAAGACCTTAGGATATTTTGACATTACAGTCCATTCAGAAAATTATACTCAGACAACTATACATTCAGTCCATTTGTCAGCGGAAGAGCATAGCATCCATTTCTCGCAACCGGGAGTTTCTATCAACTTATCCGGTTTTCTCAAAGGATATGCCTTAGAAACAATCAAAGGCATATTAAATGAATCCATGATAGAAAATGCATTGATAAACATGGGAAACAGTTCTATCCTTGCTTTGGGTAATCATCCGGTAGGATCGGGATGGAAAATTAATAATATACTTCTTCATAATGAATGTCTTACAACTTCCGGTAATGATTCTCCCGAACGACGGCATATTGTTTCTCCTCGAAATGGGAAATTGGTGGAAGGCGTTCAACAGATAGCTGTAGTTACAACCAATGGGTCAATAGGAGAAATATTGTCTACCGCTTTGTTTGCTGCTGACGGCGAACAGCGTAAGGCTTTGATGGGTATATATGCACAATGTCGTGTATATATATATCCACTGTACTGAATATATATATATACATCGTGTTGGTTATATATATCCACCATACTGTTCGTATATATCCAATGATACTTATCTAACCTGGTTTGGCTCCGCTTTCTTACGAAGAAGCTTATTCAATGCTTCATTCTCTGCGTGCATATAAAATCATTCAGGGAACACGTGGGCAAAAGGGAGTCAACGAAAACAAATTTGCTGAATTTATCCGTTTGTCCATTTTGCTACGCTTCGCTACAGAGATCAAGGAAATGGATATAAATCCGCTTTTAGCAACACAAAAGGCCGTTATAGCAGTTGACGCGCGTATCAGAATAGAAAAATAGGACTATTCTTTCATTCATTGAGACATATTTACTATCTTTCCGCTGTGATTTTGCCTACATTTGGTAACTCAAACGGAAAGATAGAAAACACGTATGTTTATGAAGAAAGTTCTAATACTTTTAATCTGTTTAATTGGCTATCAGATCGGCTGCCATGCACAAATGGCGGACGAACATTACTATTTCAAAAATCTTAGTGTACAGAACGGATTATCTCAAAACACGGTCAATGCGATTTTGCAGGATAAGCAGGGCTTTATGTGGTTCGGCACGAAAGATGGTTTGAATAGATATGACGGTTTGTCATTTCGCAAATTCAAACACGATGACCGTACACGGCGGAGCATTGGCAATAACTTTATCACAGCGCTTTATGAGGATGCGAAAGGAAATATCTGGGTAGGTACGGACGTAGGACTTTATATCTATAATCCGGAAAAAGATTCTTTCCGGCATTTTGCTGAATTGAGTGCGGAAAACACGAAAATAGAACATACCGTAACTGCAATCTCCGGAGACAACAAAGGATGTGTCTGGGTAGCGGTAGAGTCACAGGGACTATTTTGTTATGACTTGGAGGAAGGAAAGCTCCGAAACCATACATTGGAGAACTTTTCTTTTATCTCCACCAATGTCCAGTCTTTTGTTTTCGATAATAGCGGAACCCTCTGGATTGGCTGCTATGGCGATGGACTTTTCTATTCGAAAGACCGTCTGCAAACCCTTCATCCTTATGTTTCGCCTGTAGACAACCGGGAGACTTATGCGAATAATGTAGTAATATGCCTTGCGAAAGGAGCCTATAATTGTCTATATGTAGGCTCTTTAAAGGGAGGAGTGAAAGAACTGAACCTGACCTCTAACAAACTGCATGACTTACTTTCTGAAGATGAAAATGGAGAGTCTGTTTTTTGTCGTGAACTGCTGGTCGCTTCTGACAATGAATTATGGATTGGCGCAGAATCGGGACTCTATATTTATAATCTTCGAATGGGCAAATACGTTCATTTGCGCAGTTCGATCAACGACCCTTATTCTTTGTCCGACAATGCTATTTATTCATTGTGTAAGGATCGCGAGGGTGGCATCTGGATTGGTTCTTATTTTGGCGGTGTGAATTATTATCCTCGTTTTTATACGTATTTCGAGAAATATTACCCCAAAGGAACCGATAATGGTTTGCATGGGAAGCGAGTACGTGAGTTTTGCCAGGATAGTCAGGGTATTCTGTGGATTGGTACGGAAGACGGTGGTTTGAACCGCTTCAACCCCAAGACCAAAACTTTCTCCTTTTTTACACCCAGCAGTGCTTTTACAAATGTGCATGGCCTGTGTTTAATGGACGATCATCTTTGGGTAGGAACCTTCTCAAAAGGCGTGAAAGTAGTAGATACGCGTACGGGAGCTATCGTGAAAACCTATCAGAAAACAGATTCTCCCCGTTCATTGATAGATAATAGCGTTTTCTCTATTTGTCGGACAACGACAGGTGATATTTATCTGGGAACTTTATTTGGCTTGCTGCGATATAACAGGCAGTCTGATGATTTCGACCGGATACCGGAACTGAATGGCCGGTTTGTATATGACATAAAAGAGGATTCCGGAGGTAATCTGTGGCTGGCTACTTATGCCAATGGAGCTTATTGCTATAATGTGAGCGAACAGAAATGGAAGAACTATTTGCACGATGAAAATGATCCGAAAAGTCTCCCATACGATAAGGTATTAAGTATCTTTGAAGACTCTCACCGGCAAATCTGGCTGACGACTCAAGGGGGAGGCTTCTGCCGGTTCCATCCGGACACGGAAACATTTAGCAATTACAATCTGTCTGCCGGATTGCCGAACGATGTCGTTTATCAGATTGTGGAAGATAAAAATGGCTTTTTGTGGCTGACAACCAATAATGGTCTCGTTTGCTTTCAACCTGCAACCGGAGTCATGAAAGTATATACCACCTCCAATGGTTTGTTGGGTGACCAGTTTAATTATCGTTCGAGTTTTGAGGCCGAGGATGGTACGATTTATTTGGGTAGTATCGATGGCTTTATAGCTTTTAATCCCAAGAACTTCTCGGAGAACAAGTTTCTCCCCTCTATTGTAATTACTGATTTCTTTCTGTTTGGAAAGGAAGTATATGTGGGTGAACCGGGCTCCCCGCTGGAAAAGAGTATAACTTTCTCTGACCAGCTTGTTCTACAGTCCAATCAGAATTCTTTCTCTTTCCGTGTGGCAGCGCTGGATTTTCAGGCTCCTAAGACAAGTCGGATTATGTATAAGTTGGAAGGTTTTGATACAGACTGGTTGACTGTGAGTGAAAGCCCTGTTGTTACTTATTCCAATCTTCGATATGGTGATTATACCTTTCAAGTGAAGGTTTCCAATAGTGATGGCGTATGGAGTGATGATGAACTGTCATTGGAAGTGCATATTCTCCCTCCTTTCTATCTGTCTATATGGGCGTATGTTGTGTATGCATTGTTGATTGTTGGTTGCTCTGTCTATACATTCCTTTATTTTAAACGGCGGAGTAATAGAAAGCATCGTCGGCAAATGGAGAAATTTGAACAGGAGAAAGAAAGGGAAGTATACCATGCAAAAATTGACTTTTTTACGAATGTAGCTCATGAAATACGCACTCCTTTGACTTTGATAAAAGGACCATTGGAAAATATTATTTTAAAGAAAGAAGTTGATCAGGAGACACGTGAAGATTTGGATATTATGAAACAGAATACGGAACGTTTGTTAAACCTGACGAATCAGCTATTGGATTTCCGGAAGACAGAAAGTCAGGAGTTTCGATTGAATTTTGTTGAATGCAATATCACAGAGGTACTAAAGGAAACCCACAGGCGTTTTACTTTCTTGGCTAAGCAGAAAGGTTTGAAATTCCTACTGAATGTGCCTGCACAGGATTTTTATGCACATATTAATAGAGAAGCGTTTACTAAGATTGTAAGTAATCTGCTTAATAATGCAGTAAAGTATGCGGAAACTTACGTGCATATCTTTTTGGAGATCGATGATAGTGAAGAGAAGAAGGAATTCCATCTTCGTACAATAAACGATGGGGTGATTATTCCAGATGAAATGAAGGAAGAGATATTTAAGCCATTTGTGCGCTTTAATGAAAAAGATGACGGCAGAGTTACTACTGGCACTGGTATTGGATTAGCTTTATCTCGCTCATTGGCAGAGTTGCACCAGGGAAGCTTGACCATGTTGGAAGGGGAAGAGGTGAATTGTTTTTATCTGACACTTCCGGTAGCCCAAAACACGACGATTAAATTAGCTTCTGAAGTAACTACCGGAATCGAATCTGGAATAGAGGTACATACAGAACAAGCTGAAGATAGGGAAGATAGGTCGACAGTGTTGATTGTAGAAGATAATCCTGATATGCTTGCTTTTGTGGCTCGGCAATTGGCGGATAGCTATGCTGTCTTGACTGCTACTAATGGTTCTGAGGCATTAGAGATATTAGATGGGCATTATGTAAGTCTGGTGATTAGTGATGTTGTTATGCCAGTTATGGATGGTTTTGAACTGTGTAAGAAGATAAAATCTGATTTGACTTATAGTCATATTCCAGTGATTTTATTGACAGCCAAAACGAATATTCAGTCAAAAATCGAAGGTATGGAGTTAGGTGCGGATGCCTATATTGAAAAACCTTTTTCTGTAGAATATTTACACGCTTGTGCTTCTAATTTAATTCAGAACCGGGAAAAACTGCGGCAGGCATTTACGCAATCTCCTTTTGTGGCAGCTGATACAATGGCATTAACTAAGGCTGATGAGGAGTTTATACAAAGATTGAATGAAGTGATTCAGATGAATCTCAGTAATCCGGATTTCTGTATGGAAAATATGGCGGATGGTATGAATATGAGCCGTTCTAACTTCTATCGTAAGATAAAAGGTGTTTTGGACTTAAGCCCGAATGAGTATCTTCGTTTGGAACGCTTGAAAAAAGCTGCCCAATTGCTAAAAGAAGGAGAAAATCGGATTAATGAAATTTGCTATACGGTAGGATTTAATTCTCCGTCCTATTTTTCTAAGTGCTTTCAAAAGCAGTTTGGAGTATCACCAAAAGATTTCGTTGGATAAATATCGGATATTATGGAACGAACTTCTATTAAATATTTTGTGAATAATAGTTTGGGATTAGATAGGAATATTTCCTCTGTGGGGTTTGAAGAGATTCCACCTAATACTTCTTATCCTACATATAATCATTCTGCCGGCTATTATTTTAATCCTGATAAAGGGCGTGTTTTGAAAGAATATCAGTTAATATATGTCACAGACGGGGAAGGAGTACTGGAAACGGGGAGTGGGGGGATATTTACGATTAAACGGGGGATGATATTTGTGCTGTTTCCAGGAGAATGGCACACGTATTATCCAAATTATCAAACGGGTTGGAGCCATTACTGGATTGGGTTTTGCGGTTCCGAAGTTGATAATTGGATGAGGAATGAGTACTGTTCGCGAAAAAGTCCTGTTTTTAGAGTAGGCATCAATGACGAGATTGTTTTTTTGTTTAGAAAAGCTATTAATATAGCCAATGAGGAGCTGAGTTTATATCAACAGGTGCTTGGTGGACTGGTAACTTATTTGGTAGCATTGATGTGTAGCATTGATAAGAATCGTCGGGTAGAAACCGATGATTTTTCTTCTAAAATAGATTATGCTTGTGTACTTATGCGGGAATTAATAGACCAATCTATTTCTATGCAAGAGATAGCAGAAAAAGCGGGAATGGGATATTCTCTTTTCCGTAAATTGTTTAAAGAGCGAATGCATTGTGCTCCGGTGCAGTATCTCCAGAATCTTAGAATACAAAAAGCTATTGAATTATTAACCACTACAACTATTCCTATAAAGGAAATAGCTTATCTGCTGAACTTTGAATCGCCTGCTTATTTCTCTGCCCGCTTTAGAAAACAGACGGGGAGATCTCCTGTTGAATATCGGGACGAATTTTGTAGCAAATAGTTATATTGTTCTGGCAATAATTGAAAGTTCTTTTGTAGAATAGTTCCTAAATTTGTATCATAACTAAAAAACAGAATTTACGATGCAGAATAAAGTGAGAATAGGGCTTTTGGGAGTTGGGTTGGATACATATTGGGGACAGTTTGAGGGACTTCTTCCCCGCTTATTGGCTTATCAGGAGGAAATATGTGCGGGTATTGAGCAGATGGATGTAGAAGTCGTTAACGTAGGAATGGTGGACTCCCCACAAAAAGCAGGGGAAAGTGCATTATTGCTCAAACAGGCAGATGTCGAATTTGTATTCTTGTTTATTTCTACTTATGCTCTTTCGTCTACAGTTTTGCCTGTTGCACAGCAAGTTGGGAAGCCTGTAATCATGTTGAATATGCAGCCTGTTCCTGCTATTGATTATCAGAAAGTCAATTCAATGGGCGATCGGGGAAAGATGACCGGAGAATGGTTAGCTCATTGCCAGGCTTGTTCTGTTCCGGAGTTTGCAAGTGTATTTAACCGATCAGGCATTAGATATGATATCATAACAGGGTATTTGTCTGATCAATTGGCATGGAAAGAGATTGCTTCCTGGGTAGATGCTGCACGTGCGGTAGATGGAATACGTAAGAATCGCCTGGGGATTTTAGGACATTATTATTGTGGAATGCTGGACGTTTATACCGATGTAATGCAACAAAGCGCAATATTCGGAACGCATGTGGAATTGTTGGAAATGTGCGAATTAAAAGCTTATAGGGATGAAGTGACGGATGTTGATTTGAAACGTAAGTTGAATGAGTTTTATGATAAATTTGATGTAGAAACGTCGTGTGAGTCGGACGAACTAGTAAGGGCGGCACGTACTTCTGTAGCTTTGGATAAGCTGGTGGAAGCTCATCGATTGGGAGCGATGGCTTATTATTATGAGGGTTTCAATGGAAATGATTATGAGAATATTGTCACTTCGGTTATTGCGGGTAATACTCTACTGACAGGGTATGGAATACCTGTTGCAGGAGAATGTGAAGTAAAGAACGCACAAGCGATGAAAATAATGTCATTATTGAAAGCAGGAGGCTCTTTCTCCGAATTTTATGCAATGGATTTTAATGATGATGTAGTAATGCTGGGACATGACGGACCGGCACACTTTGCCATTGCCGAAGAAAAAGTAAAACTAGTGCCACTTCCGTTGTATCATGGTAAGCCGGGAAAAGGATTGTCTATTCAGATGACTGTAAAGCCGGGAAATGTTACGTTGTTGTCCGTTTGTGAAGGAAAAGACGGAGTTTTCTTATTGGCGGCAGAAGGAGAAGCTGTACAAGGAGAAACATTACATATCGGTAATACTAACAGCCGTTATCGTTTTCCATGCGGAGCTCGTCGTTTTATGGATATGTGGAGCAAGGCGGGACCATCACATCATTGTGCGATTGGGGTAGGACATAAAGTCTCAGAACTAAAAAAACTTGCGTTTCTCCTGAATATTCCTATTGTTATAATTGAGTAAAATAATTCCCTTTTAATAACTGTAAAATCATCTTATAATTATGGATAGAAGGACGTTTTTAAAATCTGCAGGAGCTAAGGGGGCGGCTGTAATGGCTACTTCTGTTGTGGGTACGGAAATGTTGCATGCAACAGAAGTCTTAGAGGAAAGAACTATTTCAACACCTAAACAAAAAACGACAGTGACTCGGCTGCCAGAAGACCTGAGTACGTTGGTAGGCGATGTGACTTTATTGGATAAACCTCAAAATCTGACAGTAGCTTGCTATACATTCCCTAATTATCATGCTTCTGCCATACATGATAAAATTTATGGACCGGGATGGACAGAATATAATCTTGTAAGGAGTGCTCGCCCATGGTATCCAGGGCATGCTCAGCCTAGGGGACCATTGTTGGGTGAACTCGATGAAAGTAAACCGGGGACATGGGAAAAATATAATGATTTATGTAAGCAGAGTGGGATTGATGTTCTTATCTGGGACTGGTATTGGTACGATAATGAACCTTGTCTGCATGAAGCATTAGAGAATGGATTTTTACGTGCTTCTAACAGGAATGACGTGAAATTTGCATGTATGTGGACCAATCATCCTTGGTATGTGCTATACCCTACCTCAATGACGAATGGGCATAATGCTTATCCTCCCAGTTTTGCACCTGCGGATAGTTCTCTGAAAGAGTGTTGGCAGAGCTTATCATATATTATATCCAGGTATTGTCATTTGGAAAATTATTGGAGAATAGATGGAAAACCCGTGATTTGTATTTGGGATCCTAATCGTTTGGAAAAGAATATAGGAGTGTCTCAGACTAAACAATTATTTGCGGAATTAACAGAGTTTGCCAGGAAACTGGGACATAAAGGCTTGCATTTTCATTCTTCAGGATTTTATTCTCCTAATTCTAAAGACGTGGGTTATAGTACGGCAGGCTCTTATAATCCTTTTACATGGGTTGCTGATAATTATCAGCCTAAAGACGTAGAATTGCCGGACTATGGAATAGCGGCTGCGGATGTAGCTTTTAAGTTGTGGCCGAAACATCATCATGATTTTGAGATTCCTTACTTGCCTTCTCTTTCTCCGGGGTGGGATTCCACTCCTCGATATATCCCGCCATTAGCACGGCCTGATAAACCTAATCGGGATAAATGGCCTGCTTGTGTAATTCTGGAAGGTGAGAATCCGGCATCTTTTAAAGCATTGGTACAATCGGCCTTTGCCTATTTAAACAAACATAAAGATGTACCACCAATTTTGACTATTGCCTGTTTTAACGAATGGACTGAAGGACATTACTTGTTACCGGACAATCGTTTCGGATACGGAATGCTTGATGCTCTGGCAGAAGCTTTGGGTAAGAAGAATAGTCACTCAACACATGGTATATGACCTATGTGAATAGCTATATATATTCTAGAGGAATGTGTATGGGACGTTTGTTTTATTAATTGGGATATTTATTTTATCTTGGAATGCTCGAATTCCCTACATTTGTAACATGGAACAAACTCCCAATAATACTAATAACATGAAAACATTTATAAACTCAGATAGATTTGAAAAAATGAAGAAAGCAACCTTATTTTTATCGTTGTTCTGTTTTGTAACTACTGGTTATTCACAGGTAACTCTGTCAGATAAACAGCAGGACAAAAAAAGTTTTCCAATCGTTACTTCTGCTGCTAAAGCAGTGGTTTGTTATGATAAAGCAGATGCGGAAGTGGTCAGAAGAACGGCAGGGCTGTTGGTGGAAGATGTAAATCGAGTCACTAATAAAAAATTGAAATTGGTATCTGATTTGCCGTCTAAACAAGAGTATATTATTCTGGCCGGAACTTTGGGAAAGAATAAAGCAATAGATAGGTTAGTGGCGAATAAGAAGATTGACGTTAGTAGAATTCGTGATGGCTGGGAACAATATGCGATTGATTTAATTGATAATCCTTTCCCGGGAATAAAAAAAGCATTGGTAGTAGCCGGTTCCGACCGCCGTGGAACAGCTTATGGATTGTTCTCTATCTCTGAAACCATAGGGGTATCTCCCTGGTATTGGTGGGCGGATGCTCCGGTAGTCAAAAAGAAATCTTTATGCTTGAATGTAAATACCTTCTCGTCTAAGGCTCCTTCTGTCAGATATAGGGGAATTTTTATTAATGATGAGGATTGGGGCTTAAAACCATGGGCTTCTAAAAATTTTGAACCGGAGGTCGGAGATATAGGACCAAAAACCTATGCGAAGATTTGTGAGTTGTTGCTTCGCTTGAAAGCTAATTATTTGTGTCCGGCCATGCATTCTTGCACGAAGGCATTCAATCATTATCCGGATAATAAATTAGTGGCGGATAGTTTTGCGATTGTCATGGGGTCAGTACATTGTGAACCATTATTGTTTAATAATGCTTCGGAATGGGATCGGAAAGCAATGGGAGAATGGAACTATGTGACTAACCGGGACGGTATTAATAAGGTTTTGCGTAAGCGGGTGAATGAGAATGGTAAATTTGAGAATGTGTACACACTAGCTATGCGTGGAATTCACGATGCTGTGATGGCTGGTAATTTGACATTGGAAGAACAGGCACGTGTACTGGAAAAAGCTTTTGATGATCAACGCGAGATTTTGTCTAGCGAAATGAATAAACCGGCTGACCAAATTCCGCAGGCATTTACTCCCTATAAAGAAGTATTGGAAACGTATGATCATGGAATGAATGTGCCTGATGATGTTACTCTGGTATGGTCAGAAGATGACTTTGGATATATGAAGCGTCTTAGTAATTCAAAAGAACGGAAACGCTCAGGGCGTTCGGGGGTTTATTATCACGTTTCTTATTGGGGGCCTCCAAAACATTATCTTTGGATAGCTTCTACGCCTCCCACACTGATGTATGAGGAGTTGGAAAAGGCTTATCGTTCTACTGCCGACAGACTTTGGGTTGTGAACGTGGGCGATATTAAGCCGGCAGAATATCATATAAATTTGTTCATGGATATGGCTTATGATATTGAAAGCTTTAATTATGATAATATTAATGCACATAGTGTCGATTTTCTTTGCCGTATATTCGGTGAAAAATATAGGGAAGATCTGACTGATATCCAGCAAACTTATTTTCAATTGGCTTTTGCTCGGAAACCTGAATATATGGAGCGGAGTACGGATACGGAGTTCTCTATTCAGAATTACAAGGAGGTTGACAGAAGATTAGCCGCTTATGAACGTATTGCTGCAAAAGCGGAGAGAATATTAAAAGAACTGGATAAAGAGGCAGTACCGGCATTTTTTCAATTGGTATATTATAATGTTAAAGGAGCGGCCTTAGTGAATCAGATGACATTAGGCGGGCAGAAGAATCGTCTCTATGCTGCTCAACAAAGAGCGACTGCTAATTTGATGAGAGATAAAGTTAAAGTGTATGGGGATAGCTTGGTTTTAGTAACAGAACAATACAATTCATTATTAAATGGTAAATGGAAAGGTATGATGTCTTTGATTCACGGTGGAGCTCGTTCTTTCGGGCGTGCAAAAGTTGATTCAGTGACATTAGAGTCTGTCCCTACATTAGGCGTATCTTGTGAGGGGGAGGATAATAAGAAAGGTGTAATGAGCTTTCATACAATACCCTGTTTCAATAAATACCTTCCGGATACTCATTATATTGATGTCTTTAATAAAGGGGTGGGAAGTTTGAAATGGAAAGCGACTCCTTCTGAGCCTTGGATTCTGATTGATAAAAAAGCCGGGAAAACACTTTATGAGGATCGAATTACGGTTTCTGTAGACTGGAGTAAAGCTCCTATTGGTGGAGACGGTTCCGGGTTTATAGATATTTATACAGATAATAATGAAAAGAAAACTGTATATGTGTCTGTGTTCAATCCTGCTGGCCCTTCAGTTGAAGAATTGAAAGGATTATATGTCGAGAGTAACGGTTATGTATCCATTGATGCTGCAAAATTTCATAGAAAGCAGGAAATTGGTGAGATTAAGTTCGATATAGTAGATGGGCTTGGATTTGACAATAAGGTTGTTCGTTTAGGAGACCCTTTTGCGAAAACACCTTATTATGACGGGCTACTGCTCACGTCCAATTATGTTGCTCCAGTGCGTGGCAACAAGTTTCCGGTACTGGAATATGACTTCTATTCTTTCCAGACTGGTCCTGTAGATGTATATACTTATATGTTACCCATTTTCCCATTGGATAATGAACATGGTTCACGTTATGGTGTAATGGTGGATAATAGTCCTGTATACTTGCCGGAGGCAGGTGCACCTTATTATAGTACTCTATGGATTCAAAGTGTGCTGAGAAACTGTAGAATCAATAAGACTACTCATTTTATTGATAAACCGGGTAAACATACGGTGAAGATTTATTGTGGCCATCCCGGAATGATGTTACAAAAAATTGTAGTTGATTTCGGAGGGCTGAAGAAATCGTATATGGGACCTGAATCGACCAGAATAAACTAAAAGAAATATGACAAAATTAAGATTGATATTATGGGGGTTGGCTGTAATAGTTTGTATGCCTGTTACCTTTGGTCAAGTAGTCTTGACTAAAGGTAACAGCAAAGCCAACGAATTTGGTATGATAAATCGGAAGAGTAATGCTCATCTTTATTTTGATGAACAAGACTTTGAAGTGGTAAAAAAGGCAGCTAATTTGTTTTCAGATGATGTGCAATTAGTGACTGGGAAGAAAATGCAAGTAGAAGCTACAAAAAATAAGTTAGCTTCGAATAGCATAATTGTGGGAACACTTGGACATAATAAGCTAATAGACAAATTAGTTGCTAAAAATAAATTAGACGTCAGGGCATTGGAAAATCGATGGGAGAGTTATTTGATAGAAGTCGTTCGTAATCCTTTCCCTGGAGTTAATAAGGCTTTAGTTATTGTTGGTAGTGATCGTCGAGGTACTGCTTATGGATTGTTTTCTATATCTGAGACAATAGGTGTTTCTCCTTGGTATTGGTGGGCGGACGCTCCTGTAGCCAAACATACTGAACTAAATCTTAAAGTAGATAAAATAATCTCTAAAGAACCTACAGTGAAATATCGTGGTATTTTTATTAATGATGAAGACTGGGGATTACTGCGTTGGGCAAAGAATACATTTGAAAAAGAACGTGGAAATATTGGTCCTAAAACGTATGCCAAGGTTTGTGAACTTCTTTTGCGTTTGAAGGCGAATTATTTGTGCCCGGCAATGCACGAGGCTTCTACTGCATTTAATAAAATACCAGAAAATAAATTGGTTGCCGACAGTTTTGCTATTGTTATGGGGTCTGTACACTGTGAACCATTATTGTTTAATAATGCTAGTGAATGGGATAAGAAAACAATGGGAGAGTGGGATTATGTTAATAACAAAGGAACACTTAACAGGGTGTTAAAACAGCGTGTCACAGAAAACTCTCCTTATGAGAATGTCTATACCCTTGCTTTACGTGGACTTCATGACAAAGCGATGGGGGGAAGTAATGATATGAAGGAGCGTGTGAAGATGTTGGGTGAGGCTTTAAAAGATCAGCGTCAGCTTTTGGCAGATGTTATTAAAAAGCCTGCTAATGAAATTCCGCAAGCTTTCACTCCTTACAAAGAGGTGTTGGATGTATATAGTGCCGGTTTGGATTTGCCGGAGGATGTAACTATCATCTGGCCGGATGATAATTATGGATATATGAAGCGTTTAAGTTGTCCTCGCGAGCAAAAGCGTTCAGGGCGTGCAGGAGTTTATTATCACGTTTCTTATTTGGGTAAGCCTCACGATTATCTATGGATGAGTACTACTCCGCCTGCATTGATGTATGAAGAACTTCGCAAGGCTTATGATGCAACAGCCGACCGAATCTGGCTGTTGAATGTCGGGGATATAAAATCATGCGAATTTTCTATGAATCTGTTTTTGGCAATGGCCTATGATATTGATTCATTTAATTATGATAATATTTCTCTTTATCAGGCTCGCTGGTTATCCAATATGTTTGGTAATAAATATTATGATGATTTTGTAGATATAACAAATACGTTTTATCACCAAGCATTTTCTCGTAAGCCCGAGTTTATGGGATGGGGATATCAATGGTCAACTAATAGGCATGGAAAAGAACGTAATACTGATACGGATTTCTCATTTGCCAATTATCAGGAAGCAGATTCACGATTAGCTGCTTATGACCGTATTGGGGCAAAGGTTGAGCGTATTTTGAGTGAATTGCCGGAAGAACAGAAAGCTGGTTTTTATCAATTACTTTATTATCCGGTGAAAGGTTGTGAACTGATGAATAAAATGGTCTTGAATGGGCAGAAGAATAGATGGTATGCTTTACAACAAAGAGCAGCGGCAAATGAATTAAAAAATCAGGTAAAGGTTTATTATGATAGTCTACAAACGATTACTCAAGGGTATAATTCTTTGTTGAATGGAAAATGGAATCATATAATGACAACACGTCAAGGATTTGCTGCTTCCTATTTTGAATTGCCTAAGTTGGAGACGGTAACATTATCCGATACCCCTTCTTTAGGAGTGTGGATAGAAGGGGAAGATGTGTTGAAAGGACAAAGTAGTTTTCATATGCTGCCTGCGTTTAATACCTATTTACGTCAATCGTATTTCTTTGACGTCTTTAACAAAGGTAAGGGCTCATTAAACTGGAATATTAAAACTTCAGAAAATTGGATACAGGTAAATAAAGAAAAAGGAAGCACAGCTTCTGAAGACCGGATATGGGTCTCTGTAGATTGGGCAAAGGTGCCGTCAGGAGAACGTATCTCGGGTATGATTGAGGTCACTGCTGATGGTGTGGGAAAAGAAAATATATACGTTTCTGTTTTTAATCCTGCTTCTCCTTCATTGACAGAAATGGATACTTTGTTTGTCGAACATAATGGATATGTTTCAATAAATGCGGCAGATTATCATAGAAAGGTTGAGAATGACGCTATTAAGATTATGACAATTCCTAATCTAGGCTTTGAAAATGCTTCTGTTCAATTAGGTAATCCTATTGCGCCTATGCAAAGAACAGGAAGTAGTATTGTACCGAGAGTTGAATATGATTTCTATACTTTCGGGCAAGGATCAGTGGATGTCTATACTTATGTGTTGCCAACCTTTACATTGAGTGCTGATAAGGATTATGCAGGTCATGAAGCTACTAATATTGAAACACGATATGGCGTATGTATTGATGACGGTCCGGTAATGAACCCCTCGACTTCTTCTTTCGAGTATGCGCAAATTTGGTATGAGAGTGCCTTGAAAAATTGTCGTATTAATAAAACAACATTGCATATCAATAAACCGGGAAAACATACAGTAAAAGTTTTGTGTGGTGACGCCGGTACTGTGTTGCAGAAAGTTGTATTGGATTTTGGAGGAATGAAACGTTCATATTTAGGGCCAAAGCCGACAAAAGCGAAATAAGAGGCTCAGATTATATAAAATTAATAATGACTTACAAGAAAGCTACGTATAGTAGTTGTACGTAGCTTTCTTTATATCTTATAGATGCTTTTTGAGACGCATTTTCTATTTATTGGGATGTTTATTCCATTCTCCAATAATCAAATAGCGTACTTTTGTATCAGTGAAATAACCCGATTATTAATTATAAATAGTTAACTTGTATTATGAAGATCAACACAGTCTTGTTCGTACTATGTGCACTACTGTTCATAAGTTGTAATGATGATGAGCAGATGCAGTATGCAAAGATCTATTTTCCACTAGCCGCGTGGACAGAAAAAAACGATTTTTTTGTTGCTGATTTTAATTATGAGAAAGATACGACCTTCATTGTTGGCGCGTATTGTGGAGGGAGTATCCCTGTTCCCCAAGAAGTGAAAGTCTCTATTGGCTTGGCAACTGATTCATTAAGGAGACTCCAAGCAAAAGACCCTTCTTATGCTGATTATGAAGCACTTCCAGAAGGTAGTTATGAAATTACTCCGGCAGATATGGTTGCGGTGATTAAAAAGAATACAAGCAGGGGTGATTTGCAAGTTGTTTTTCATACTACTAATTTGGATCCGGCAAAGCAATATGTACTGCCTTTATGTCTGAAATCGACCTCTCATTATGAGTTGGCTCCACAGCATAGCTATCTTTTTTTTGGAATCAAGAAACAATAATTTAGCCTTATAGATGATGAAAAACTGTATTAAGTTTCACTTATTATCAAAACAAACTGTTTTTTTTAAATTACTTTGTTTTGTTGTTTTTTGTAATTGTAGCTTTTATGCCTCAGATGTGTTTGCACAGAAAAAGAAGCAGATAGTAGTAAGAGGTAAAGTCGTTGATCCTAAGGGAGAAGCGTTACAAGATGTGCTAGTAGATGTGAAAGAAACCTTAGGGTTTGTTCTCACAGATAAAGAAGGACGATTTACGATTGCCGTACCTGATGAAGAATCAAGCCTCATATTTACATTAGATGAGTATGAAAAGGCTACTGTTCAAGTCGGAAAAAAAAGAGACTTGAGTTTGACACTTTTTAAAGCGGTAGAAAAGTATGAAGATAGGACCATAAACTTAATGTATGGTACACAGAAAGAGTCTCGATTAGTAACGGCTGTAGAAACGGTGCGTGGGGAACAAATAGAAAATGTTCCGGTTATGTTTCAAAATGCAGCTATCGCTGGTTTAATGATGGGTGTTCAAAGTATTCAGACTACAGGTTTGCCGGGAGCGGATAATGCTAGTTTGTATGTGCGTGGACAACGTTCTTGGCGTAGTAGTTCTCCAGTTGCATATGTAGACGGACATTTGCGCTCTTTCTCTCTGCTCGATCCGCATGAGATAGAATCCATTTCGGTATATAAGGATGCAGGTTCTCTTTCTATTTTGGGACTTAGAGGAGCCAACGGAGCATTTATGGCAACCACTCGCCGAGGTAAAGAAGGAAAGCCTGTGATACGCTTTAATGCTCAATTAAGTCTCTCTAAGCCAACACAAAGACCAGAGTATTTGGATGCGTATCATTATGCAAAGTTGTATAATGAGGCTTTCTTGAATGATAATCCCGGAGAAGAACCTGTATATAAACAGGGAGATCTTGATTTATATTTAAGTGGTGAATCTCCTTATACGCATCCAAATGTAAACTGGATAGATGAAATATTAAAAAAGCAGACAATTGCGCAACGATATAACTTAAGTATTCAGGGCGGAAGTTCTAAAGCAAAATATTTTGTTAATTTCTCTTATCAGAATAATGATGGATTATATAAAACAGCCGGATTGAATTCCTATAACACAAATGCTAACTTTCAAATGTATTCCATTCGTTCTAATGTTGACGTATCGTTAACTAAGGATTTATTATTGTCTGTAGATTTATTTGGGCGACAACAACTGAGAAATAATCCGGGGAGTTCCATGAGTGCGGAAGGATTATTCAAAACGTTATATTCGCTTCCTGCCAATATTTTTCCATTAAATTATGGACCGGATAAGGTTGCGGGGACAAATGCATATCGTAAGAACCCTTATGGTATTCTGAATCATAGTGGATATTCTAAGTACATACATAGTACGATGGAAGCTTCGATGAAAGCAAACCAAAAACTGGATTTTATCACAAAAGGGTTGAGTATATATGCCTCATTAGCGTTTGATGCCCGTTTTGATAATACAATTGACCGTAGTAAATCTTATATGGTATATGAATACACTGGTAAAAATACTACAACTGGAGAAGATCTGTTCACAACATGGGGTGAACCAGGAAAACAGGTGAATAAAAATTCTTTTGGTGATAGTAAGGTTCGTATTTTCGATGTGGAAGCAGGGGTAGATTATACTCGTGTATTTGGAGAGAAACATGACGTTGCAGCTGTGTTAACCTTTAATCGTAATCAGCAGACTACGGATACGCAGCAGATGGCTAATTATCACCAAGGTCTTTTTGGGCGTGCTTCGTATGCTTTTGATTCTCGCTATTTGGCTGAGTTCTCTTTCGGATATCAGGGAACGGAACAGCTGCCACCAGAAAAACGTTATGGATTTTTTCCGGCTGTATCACTGGGGTGGGTTCTATCAAATGAGCCTTTTATAAAGAACACTATTGGGAATAGTTTGTTGAGCTTCGTGAAATTTTATGGTTCCTATGGGCTAACTGGAACGGATGATGGTCTTCCTTATTTCTATTATTTGCCAACATTGAAAAAAACGGGTTCAGATCGTTATCATTTTGGAATGAGTGGATCGAATGTTGGTGGCTGGGGAGAAGGCAGTGTCTTTAATCCTAACGTAACTTGGGAAGAATCGTTAAAATTGAATCTAGGGACTGATATTCGTTTATGGAAGGAACGTATTAGCTTAGGATTTAATTACTTTAAAGAGAAAACTTCACAGATATTAACGACACGATATACGGTGTCTACTCTTTCCGGGTATGGTTTTGGAGGACCGCTTGAAAATATTGGAAAGTCTGAAAATAAAGGTTACGAGGCACGTATCGCTTTTGCTGATAAACAGGGGGATTTTTATTGGACAATAGGTGGTAATGTTAGTTTTATAGATAATACTATTATATTTAACGATGAACAGCCGTACCCGTATGACTATCAAAAAAGAGTAGGGAACTCGATTAATGATTTATATGGATATGTATCTGACGGACTCTATATTGATGAACAAGATCGATTGAATAGCCCGAAAACAGACTCTGGAGCTGCTTATGCTGGTGATATTAAATACCGTGATTTGAATGGAGATGGTGTTATTACTGAACAAGATCAACGTAAAATAGGTGACTCAAACTTGGCAGAATGGAGTTATGGTTTCTTTGTCGGGGCTGCTTATAAGGGTTTAGATGTGAAAGCTCTTTTTACAGGAGTTGCAGATAGGGATTATACATATGCTGATCTTAATATTATGGCCTTTAAAAATGAAGCGGGCAATGGAAATGAATGGGGTGGAGGTAGTGTGCAAAAATATCATTGGGACAATCGTTATAATCCGCAAGATCCTTCCACTTGGCATACAGCTAGATATCCTCGTCTATCGTTGTTAGGTGGTACGCACAATCGTTTGGATTCGGATTTTTGGCAAGATAATGGAGATTTCTTGCGTTTAAAAACCTTGGAGATAGGTTATACGCTTCCTCAACGCTGGACTCGGAAAATTAAAATATCAAAAGCCCGTGTTTTTTATACCGGATATAATCTTTTTACTTGGCATAATATGCGTATCGTTGATCCTGAGAGTCAACCTGGAGTATGTAACTATCCAGTGCAAAAAGTATCAAGCTTTGGTTTAAGTCTTCAATTTTAATGGATATGGATATGAAAAGACAGATAATGGTATTATTTATGGGGTTGGCATTATTTTCTTCTTGTTATGATGCAATGAATGAAGTTCCTTTGGAAAGAATGCCGCCTGAGATAGCCTTTAAAGATAGTTTGAAGGTCGAGATGTTTGTGAATGAGTTATATGTTGGCTTGAATACGGGAATAGGAGGATATAATAGTTTTGGTGGTGGCTCTGCTAATCAAAACAGTTTCTTTGATTGTGTGACGGATTTGGGGGTACTTTCGCCAAGGGGAACGAATACTGCTGTTAATTCGTTTACACGTGCTACATTCCATTCAGGGTCAGGAGGAAATACAGATAGTCGCTGGGCGCAGGTTTATCAGTATATACGTAAAACAAATCTTGTATTGGAATATATTCATTATTGTGATAATCTGTCTGAATCTAAAATGGCGCAATATATTGGTGAGGCGAAGTTACATAAAGCATTGTTGCATTATGAGATGTTGAAGCGATATGGAGGCATTACTATTATGGATGATCTTTTTGAAGGAGGAAATATAGAGTTGCCTCGTAATACATTCGAGGAATGTGTAGAGTATATTGTTCATTTGTGTGAAGAAGCAGCGGGTGGACTTCCTTTACGTTACCCAGATAATGATTATGGACGTTTGACAAAAGGAGCGGCTTTAGGTTTAAAAGCGAAGGTTTTACTTTATGCGGCTAGTCCCTTGTTTAACGAAAATCCGATAGCAGGAACGAATGAGATACAACGCTATGCATCGGCTGATAATACTCGTTGGGATCGTGCAGCAAAGGCAGCACTTGATGTAATAAATCTGAAGATGCCGGACGGTAGTCCGGTTTACGAACTTTTTCCTTCTTATGAACGTCTTTTCTTTACTCGTGAGGAGAACCGTGAATTTATGATTATGAGAATGCAAGGAATGACAAATAATGTTGAAGTACGTAATGGACCGGCTGGCTATCCTGGAGCGACTGGAAATACAAGTCTGACGCAAGAGTTTATTGATATGTTTGAATTGACGAGTGGTAAACTTCCTAAAGATGATACAAATTACGATCCGCAAAAACCATGGGAAAATCGATGTAAACGATTCTATGCTTCTGTTCTTTATAATGGAGCTTTTTGGTGGGATAGAGAAGTTGAAACTTTTGTAGGCGGAAAAGATTATACAGCGTTAAGCTCTACAGCGAAAGGCTGTGTAACTGGTTATACGTTACGTAAGCACTTAGACCCGGAAGTTCGCATCTCTGGTGTGCAGAAGAAGACGTATCATGATTTTCCTTTATTGCGTTTTGCGGAGATATTATTGACTTATGCGGAGGCGGCGAATGAATATAATGGAATGTCTGATGATGATTTAGTCGATGATGATATGGTTTATTCTTGTGTCAATAGACTACGTGAACGGGCTGGCTTACCTATGATAGAAGATAAAACTAAAGGAGAGATGCGTGAAATCATTCATCGGGAACGTACTGTTGAACTTGCTTTTGAATGTGTGCGTTATTTTGATTTGCGGCGATGGAGAGAAGCAGAAAGAGTTTTGAATCGTCCTGTGCATGGTGTACAAATTACTAAGGATGTGGAAACTGGAGACTTTGTTTATAGTGATCCGATAGAAGTTGAGGAACGTATATTCCCTGAAAGGTGTTATTATTATCCGATACCTCAAAGTGAATTAAATAAGAATGCGGCTTTAACTAAGAATCCCGGTTGGTAACTCAGTGTTGTAAGATCAAATGAAAAATGAATTTATGAAGAAAATTTTATTAACCTTAATAGTCGTAATAGCGGGAGGTATATTCAATTCGCTATGTGCTCAATCATTTACAGTTACCGGTACAGTTGTTGATATGAATGATGAAACAATGCCGGGGGTAAATATTGTAGAGCAAGGGGTGCCTACTAATGGTGCTATTAGTGATGTAAATGGTAATTTTAAAATTACTGTTGCAAGTGCTAAAAGTATTCTGGTATTTTCTTTCATTGGCTATGAGAATCAGGAATTAGTAGTTGGTAAACAACGCAAACTTGATGTGAAAATGCTAGAATCTGGTGTAAGCCTGGAAGAAGTGGTAGTAGTAGGTTATGGCTCACAAAAAAAGGCTTCTGTTGTTGGAGCTATTTCTACAGCTGATGCCAAAGAATTACAAAGTACGGGTACCACAAACTTGACACAAGCTATCGGTGGAAGAATTGCTGGAGTTATCTCACGTTCGCCGGGAGGACGTCCGGGTGACGATGATGCGTCAGTGTATATTCGTGGAATTGCCAGTTATAATTCGGGCACGTCCTCACCATTAGTATTAGTAGATGGAGTTGAACGTGATTATTCACAAATCGATCCTGAAGATATTGAGAGTTTTTCCGTATTGAAAGATGCTTCTGCTACGGCTGTCTTTGGAGTGCGTGGAGCAAATGGCGTGATTCTGATTACGACTAAACGTGGTGAGACAAGTAAGCCGGTAGTTGATTTGAGAGCATCATTCACAATGAATACTCCTATTAATTTGCCAGAAAAATTAGGGGCTTACGATTTTGCCCGTTTGAAAAATGAAGCATTGATGAATGTCGGTGAAGTGCCAGAGTACAGCCCCTATGATCTTGAAATGTATCGTACGGGTGAAAGTCCTTATACCCATCCGGATAATGATTATATCGGTGATTTATTAAAAGATGTCACAACAAAACAACAGTATAATTTGACAGTACGTGGCGGTACACCTTTTGTCCGATATTATGTGTCAGCCAATTATGTACATGAAAAGGGAATTTATGAGACATTTAATAATGATGATTATGATTCTAATGTGTACTTTAAACGCTATGGTATGCGTACAAATTTGGATTTTAACGTAACGAAAACAACGGTATTTGGCGTCGATCTGTCAGGGAGGTTGGAAGAAAGGCATGATAATGACGCAGAAAAAGGCTTATATGAGAGTATGGTGCGCCTACCGCCCAATTTTTTGAATTATGTGAATCCGAATGGAACTTATGGTGGTAAACTTAATGCAGTTAATCCTTATGCTGCTTTGTCAAAATATGGATATAATCATTCAAAACGTAATGTATTTGAAGCTGTTGTTAAGTTAAATCAGAAATTAGATTTTATAACGAAAGGGCTTTCTGCGAGAGCAATGTTTGGTTTTGTATCCAATATGGCATCACGAAGGGATGTAACAGAACGTCCTGAGTTATGGGAATATACAAAAGATGGACAATATGCAATTGTAAATGAGGAGACACCGCTTAGAATTGATACGTCAGCAGGACCTCATAGAAGGAATATAACAACAGAATTTGCAATTAATTATGACCGAAAATTTGGTTCGCACGCTGTGACCGGGTTATTGGCGTTCAATCAGTTGGCTCAATATAGGGATGAACAGCTTCCTACAGGATACATCAACTATGTGGGACGTATTACTTATGGATATAAAAGCCGGTATTTGGCTGAATTTAACGCTGGTTATAATGGTTCTGTACAGTTTGCAGAAGGTAAACGTTATGGGTTCTTTCCTGCTTTTTCTTTAGGTTGGGTCGTTTCAGAAGAAGGGTTTTGGAATAAAGGAAATAAGATCTTTAATTATATGAAAATACGTGGTGCTTATGGCGAAGTCGGTAATGATAAAATAGGTTCTGATAAGTATTATTATTTACAAACATACCCGTTGTTGACTTCGAATCGCCCTTCATTTGGTTTAACTAATAATCCTGAAAATCGGATTTATGAAGGTAAAGAAGGGAACACAGATGTGACATGGGAACGTGCTCGTAAATTGAATGTTGGTATTGATATGCGTCTTTTTGATAGTAAATTGGCGTTAACTGTAGATGCTTTTACCGAGACTCGAGTAAATATTTTAGATTATGACCGATCGATTTCTACAATTTACGGGATGTTGGGTGCAACTGATTCAAATAAAGGATTTCCACCACAAAATTTAGGAGAGGTACGTAATTCAGGTTTTGAACTAGATGCGTCATTTAATGATAGAGTAGGGAAGTTATCCTATTACGTAAAGGGTAATGTTTCGTTTGCACGAAATAAAATACTAAAAAAAGGAGAAGAGCCACAAACTTATTCTTGGACGTCGGCTATTGGACGTAAAGTGAATCAACGTTTTGGAATGGTTGCAGATGGTTTTTATAATACGCAGGAGGAGATAGATGCTTTGCCTTCTCGGTTTTCCAGTAATTTGAAGTTAGGAGATTTGAAATATCGAGATGTAAATGAAGATGGAGTGATTGATAGCTATGATGTAACTGCTATTGGTAAGACTCGTTTGCCTGAGATTATGTATGGTTTAACGGTGGGGGGTGAATGGAAAGGGATTGATTGGCAAATATTTTTTCAGGGGGCAGCTATCACAGATATGTATGTGAATGGATACGGTTATTGGGAATTTACCAATACGGGGAGTGTCATGAAACATCATCTTGGGAGATGGACTCCAGAGAATAAAGAAAACGCTACTTATCCAAGTTTATCTCCGGCCACTTCAAAACAAAATCATCGATTATCTACGTTTTGGTTAAAGAATGGGAACTATCTACGTCTGAAGAACATGCAGATTGGCTATACATTGCCTTCTGGCTGGACAAAAAAGGCTAAAATAACTTCGGCTCGTATATATGTGAGTGGAACGAATTTGTTGACATTTGCTGGATTTAAAGAATATGATCCGGAATCCAATGATGGAGGAAATACTTCTTATCCTCAGATGAGAAATTATAGTGTGGGATTAAATCTTAAATTTTAAAACCTGTCAGATATGAAATTGAAAATTTATACAATATTAAGCTTAGTTCTTGTCATGATGGCTTTTAGTTCATGCTTGGATGCTTCTTCTTTAATGGACAAGGAAGATGTGGGAGATTTATATGAAAAAGATGTGTTTAAAGATCCTACATATGCTCGTTATTTTGTGAATGATATTTATTATTCGCTTCCAAAGGGGGCTGAGGTTCCTGGTTCATGGAACGGTGCCTATCTTGATTGTGCTACAGACAATGGAGAAGCTCGTAATTTGGAATCGGATGCCCAAAGATTTAATGATGGCAATTGGAATGCTGAAAGTGTGCCGTTAGGAAGCATTTGGTCAAAATATTATGCATCCATTCGTGCTTGTAATAAATTTATAGAGAATTATGATTATATAGAAGAGAGGGATGGTGTAGCAACTCGTATTGATTTGGAGTATTTGCGTGCGCAAGTGATCTTTTTACGTGCATTTTTTTATGCAGAATTACTGAAGCATTTTGGTGGTGTACCTCTTTTGGATAAAACGTTGCATTTTGGGTCGCCAGAGTTGAAAGAAGCTAAGCGTGCAACTTTTGACGATTGTGTGAAATATATATTGAAAGAATGTGATGATGCCATTGCTGTTTTTCGCAGTGTGAATCAGGATTGGGCTAGTAATAATTTTGGGCGCGCGAATGATGGTGTGGCATTAGCTTTGAAAGCTAAGGTATTATCCTTGGCTGCCAGCCCTTTGTTTAATCGCCCCAATGATTATCCGCAATATGATTCTCAAGATCCTAATAAAGATTTGTGGCGTTATTCTGATTATGATAAAGAACGTTGGAAGGACGCAGCCAAAGCGTTAAAAGCTGTGATTGATTTAGGACGCTATGATTTATATAAAAAAACAAATGGAACAAAATCTGCTTATGAAACTTATTTTGTGACACGTAACACTGTTGAAGAATCTATTTTCCCTTTCTTGAAAGGTCCTACAATAGATATATATTATCAGAATTTGCCATTTAATTTTTTGCTTGTACGTGGAAAAGGAGGGCCTGTATGTTATAATTTGCCTACGCAAGATTTGGTAGCAGCTTATGAGATGAAAAATGGCATGTTACCGGAGCAAGAAGGTTCAGGATTTCGTCCGTTACATCCTTTCTCTGGGCGTGATCCTCGCTTAGAGGCTACAATATGGTATGATGAGGCAACTTTTTGCGGCATAGAATTTCAAACCTGGAGACGTGATATTGACTCTGAGAAACCTTGGGGAAAAGATTATATACGCGGATATTCACGCACGGGCTTTTTCTTGAAAAAATTCATGGATAAGGATTTGAATCCTACTGAGAATGTGACGGTACCTAATACTTATCCGATTATTCGTTATGCTGATATTCTATTGCTATATGCTGAAGCTTTGAATGAATATTATGACGATCCTTCTTCAGTACCTGACGATGCTGTTTGTTGGGCCATATCAGAGGTACGTGCTCGTGCCGGAATGCCTGATGTACGTACTACTTTTGCCAATCGTGGCTGGGCTTTAACTCAGGAAAATGTTAGAAATTTGATCCAAAATGAGCGTCGGGTTGAATTTGCTTTTGAGGAATATCGTTTTTGGGATGTGCGGCGTTGGATGATTGGTGGAAACACACAAAAAGTAGTACACGAACAAGATATTATATTGAAAGAGGATGATAAGACGAAAGAATATGGTGTGAAGGAGATAGAAAAGCGTAGTTATGAAGATCGGATGAATTTAATGCCTATTCCGCAGTCTGAGATAAATAAGAATAAAAATCTCATTCAGAATTGGGGTTGGTCACCACGTGTAATAGATTAATTAATTTAAAGAACGAAAGAGTATGAAAAATAAAGTTTTCTTATTTCTGATGTTAACAATAGTGTCTTTGTTGATTAGTGCATGTAAGGAGGAGGAAATAGTAGAGGCTTCTGTACAGGTAACTACACAGGGATTTGCTCGAGTGGGACAAAGTACTGCTTTTGTTAGTGCATATATAACGAAGGGAATTATTCCTGAAAATGCGATGACAGGCTTTTGTTGGAGTGAAACTCCTTCTCCTACAGTAAAGGATAGTAAGGTTGAAGTATCAAGTGATTTAACAGGTAATAGCTATATGTTGCAGATGACAAGACTATCCCCCTCCACAGAATATTATGTGAGAGCATATATTCATGATGGAGGTTATGTTTATTATGGCAATGAACTGAAATTTACGACAAAAGAAATTCCGGGTGACGGTTGGTGTGTAATTGATGATGTAACCGATATAACTCCTACTACTGCAACAGCATTAATGCAAATAGCAGACAACGGTGGCATGGAAATAGTAGAGTATGGCGTGTGTTATAAAGAGACGGATACTGAGTTTGCTCCTCCTGCCATTGATGAGCCCACCATTGATGGGAAGAAAATTGTTGCAGATGCTGGTGGTGCTGCTTTTGATGCGTTTATAGAAAATTTGAGCCAAAATACGAATTATTTGGTTCGTCCTTATTTTAAGACAGAGACAGGTGTGGTATATGGTGAAACAATTTGGTTTAAAACGATGAACTTTATTAAAACCGGAGATGTTTTTCCCGGTTATCAGAGTGCTTATTTATATGGTGAAGTTTTAATGGATGCAGGTTCGCCTACAGTAGAGCGGGGAGTTTGTTGGGGAACAACCCAGAATCCGACCCTTGAAGAAGATGCTTACCAAAAAGTAGAAAAAGGTATCGGGAGCTATTATTCTATTGTCGGTGGCTTGAAAAAGGGAACGACTTATTATGTTCGTGCTTATGCTAAAAATGCAGATGGAGTATTCTATGGTTTACCTGTTGAGTTTACGACTAGGACTGGAAATATACTACCTGGATTAACTATGGATCAAATGGTATTGGTAGAGGCAGGTACATTTATGATGGGGGAACCTAAGACAAATGAGATACCTTCAGCGATAGACGGTACAACATATGGAAAAGAGCCTGTCCATGAAGTTAGTATTACTAAAGATTTTTATATAGGTAAGTATGAGATTACTAATGAACAGTTATGTGTCTTTATGAATGTTTACCAAAGCGCAAGAACGCGCTCAGCAGTAGCGAAGGCTTTATTTAATAGTAAGCGGGCTGCATGGGCTTTTGATGTTTCCGGAACATTGCCAAATCAGGTTCATACGCCTAAAAGTGGAAAAGGGAGAAATCCAGTAGTTAATATTACTTGGGCATGTGCTGAACAATATTGTGAATGGCTTTCTGCCGAATTAGGAGTAAAAGTGCGTCTTCCAAGTGAAGCAGAATGGGAATATGCGGCTCGGGGTGGAAATAAGAGTAATGGATATATTTATAGTGGGAGCAATGTGCAATCTGAAGTTGCAGTATTTACTTCCTCAAAGATAGGTACGAAGCCTGTAGGAAGTTTGGCTCCTAACGAATTGGGTATTTATGATATGACAGGAAATGCGTTTGAATATTGTCGTGATGCTTATGATGCAAATTTTTATATGGATCAAGTAGGAAAAATCACCGAAAACCCTTATAAAACGAATTCGGGAGACCCTGCTATTGTAATTCGTGGGGGAAGTTTTAGGCATGACAAATATTTTAGGGTCTCAGCGCGTGGCAGTGCAAAACATAAAGGAGACTGCGGTGACTATAGTGGTTTTCGTATTGTGATGGAGAAGCTTCCGGATAATATATAAATGGGGGAAGAAGGTACATCACAATCTTCAAATAGATTTTGATAATAGTTTCTTATTGCTTTCCTTTTAGTAATTAAAATTATGAATAGATTATTGTATATAATATTGTTGCCTTTTCTTTTATTGGCAGTAGCTTGCGATGGAGCTGATGATTCACCAAGTAGGGAAGGAAGCTTTCAGACATTAGTTGGTAAAAATTATTTATCAGTGTTACCGGGCACAATTCAGGTTGGAAACTTTGCTGGTACATTTAAACTGAGTATTGCAACAAACTTAGTATGGAGTGCTGTAACTGAAGATGAATGGATTCAATTGCCGGCTCGGTCGGGAGGAAAGGAAGTTTTAACTGTTAATTATGCGGCAAATGATGATGTGACTACTTCCCGTAAAGCTAAAATAACATTTTCAGCCGAAGGTGTGAATGATGTGATAATAGAAATAGTACAAAGTGATAAGACATTTATAAATCCTATAGCTGGCATACCGGATCCATGGATTATACAGCATCAAGGGGCTTATTATGTTTGCAAGGCTCACTATAATGGTATTAATGTCTCAAAATCTGATAAACTAACAAAGATAAATCCAACTAAGGCTATTTGGACTGCACCGAAAGACAATGGGACGATTAAACCATGGAATACTTCACATATATGGGCACCGGAATTGCATTTTATAGATGGAAGTTGGTATGTATATTATGCGGCAGGACGCCCCATAGAAGAGAGTGGAGGGAGTTATAAAATGCAACGTACCGGTGTACTTCGTTCTAAAACAGCTGATCCGTTGGGAGAATATGAAGATATGGGTATGCTTTATACAGGGGATAACTATGTAGCGGGCATAGTGCCTACAGTCGACAATACATGTTATGCGATTGATATGGGTGTTTTAAAGATTGAAAACAAATTATATGCGGTTTGGTCTGGTACTATAAGTAAAGAGACAGGAGGAGACCAACGTATATATATTGCAGAAATGAGTAATCCATGGACAATTTGTTCCAATCGGGTGCAAATATCCCAACCTGATCAGTCGTGGGAACTTGTTTCCGGTAAGGTAAATGAAGGACCGGCATTTTTGCAGCATGATGGTAAAGTTTTTGTCGTGTATTCCTGTAATGGTTCTTGGACGAAAGATTATCGTTTAGCATATCTTATGTTGAACATTGGTGATGATCCGCTGAATCCGTCTAATTGGAAAAAATCTCCGAACGCAGTTTTTTATCGTTGTGATGATACCGTGAACGAGGATGGAGTAAATGGAGTTGGACATTGTAGTTTTACGAAATCCCCAGATGGTACGGAAGATTGGATTGTTTACCATGTAAAGAATCGTAATCATGGAAGCTATGGGACTGGACGTTCTACATTTATGCAGAGATTTACTTGGAATGCGGATGGAACTCCCAATTTTGGTACGCCGGTAGGATGGGGAGAGCCAATAGTCGTTCCTTCTGGAGAATAAAAATAAAAGGATATGAAAGGAAAAATATATTCAACGGTTTTGCTGTTAGGTATTGTGCTGCCGGATATTGTTCAAGCAGATACACTTTCTACTACAAACAAGCCTAACATCTTGATATTTATTGCAGATGATTTAGGATGGGAGGAGGTTGGGGCTTATGGGCATCAGGTGGTGAAGACACCTAATATCGATTGGCTTGCTCAAAACGGTCTCCGTTTTGATAATTTCTTTTTGACTGCAAGCTCTAGTAGTCCCAGTCGCTCTTCGATATTCACGGGAATGTATCCGAGCAGTACGAGAGCGCAGAACCTGCACGATAAATTGCCACCGCAAGCCACTCTTTTTCCTGATTGTCTTCAGGAGAATGGATATTATACAATGCTGGTCGGTAAGAACCATGGTACAAATACTCCAGAGATAGAAAAGCGGTTTGATTATCTAAAGTCAACCGGCAAACCCTGGAAAATGGGGAAATTATGGGTCGACGCCTTGCGCCAACGACCTGCGGCTAAACCATTTTTTATGTTTGCAGCTTCTTTGGATCCCCACCGCCCCTATAAGCAAGGAGAGTATATCGACCCTTATCAACCTTCGGAGGTCGTTGTGCCGCCTTATTTTCCAGACTCTCCGGAAATGCGGGAGGATATAGCTGATTATTATAATGAAGTGTCACGTTTTGACAAGCATATTGGTGAGGTACTTGATTTATTGCGAGAGGAGAAGGAACTGGAAAATACGATAATTATTGTGATGACAGACAACGGAAGACCTTTCCCGCAATGTAAGACACGGGTAAATGTGCAAGGTGTGAAGTCTCCTTTTATAGTCTATTATCCGGCCATTGTAGAAAAAGGAAGTGTGACGGAGAGTTTGGCAAGTGCAGTCGATATCGCCCCTACTCTTCTGGAAATAGGTGGAGCGAAACGTTCGCCGGGCTTGCAGGGAATAAGTTTGCTTCCTATATTGAGGAACCCAGAAACCGAAGTCCGGGAATATGCTTTTGCGGAACACAACTGGCACACCTTCAGGGCTTATGAACGCGCGGTTATGACAAAGGACTTTGTTTATATAAGAAATTGGCTGCCTCACCTGTCCAACCCCTCTGTCGGAGATGCGATGCGTACACCTGCTTATGTTCAGATGCTTGATGATTTTAAAAATGGGAGATTGGCGGAAATATATCAGGACTGCTTCATCGCTCCTCGTTCCGAAGAAGAGCTATATGCGATTAAGAAAGATATCCATTGTTTAAATAACATAGCAGGGAAACGCGCTATGAAAAAAGAACTGAATCGTTTTCGGCTGGTTTTAAAGGTCTGGCAGGAATCGGTAGGGGATATATTTCCCGGTGAACAGCATTTGAAACCGGATGCTGACGACGGACGCTTCTTTCGCCCTCTTGACCGGTAATTTGTATTTATCTTTTCAGTCCAACGATGTGTTGTTTTTAAGATTACGTTGAGAATGAGTGGCGCTGAAAAGAATGAACTAGAGAATAATTTGCATAAATTAGTGCAATAATATGCGGAAATGCAGGCTGGTGTTGTATAAAACTACGTCGGGTATGCGTTTTTTTTATAGCCGGAGCATGCGTTGGTTTAAAACCAATAGGATGTTCCTCGGTGAGGAACGTTTCCTTCCCCACCGATGAGCACCTCGCTCCTCGGTGAGCGAAGTGCAGAAAGCCTGTTTAGACCTTTTTGCTCTCTAGTTTATCAATTATTTAGAGAAGAAGGGAAGTGTGATAATGATACATTATTGAATGATATACTTTCCAACAGGCTTGATATGAAAGAAAGTAGCAGCGAATTGAACGAAAAACTCTTTAATTGATAAAGAGGAGGAATCTCCTACTGGTAAATGCCGGAGTTTTTCTATTCTTTTCTTGTGGGATTTATCATAATCGCCTTTCCTCTCTGTTTAAATATTCCATTTTTAAGAATGGACACTTTTTCAGTGCTATACTGATAAGCTCCGAATCAGATCTTTGTTTTTTATATACATAAATTCTAGGTATTATGAATGAAAGAAAAATTGCATATATATCAGCTTGTTTATTGGGATTGCCGGTGTATACTGCCGCACAGCAGAAGAATGCTCCCAAGAAACCTAATATACTTTTTATTTGTATCGATGATTTACGTCAAGAACTAGGTTGTTATGGCTCGGTAGTGAAAACGCCTAATCTGGATAAATTGGCAGGTCAGGGAAGTTTGTTTTTTCATCATTATGTGCAAGTTCCTACGAGTGGCGCTTCCCGTGCAAGTATGTTAACAGGTAGATTGCCAAGAGATAAGCAGGATTTGTCTAATGAAGCCTGTAAGATTAAACTATCGGGAAGGGAGGAAAGCGAACAGCCGGAAACGATGTTTCATCACTTGAGACGCAATGGCTACTATACGGTAGGGATTGGCAAAGTAAGCCATTATGCTGATGGTTATTTGTATGGCTATGCACGTCCGAAGAGTAATCGTTTGGAATTGCCGTATAGCTGGAATGAAATGCTTTTTAATGCCGGAAAATGGGAGACCGGTTGGAATGCGTTTTTCGGTTATGCAGATGGCAGCAATCGTCAGAGCCTTCATAAACAGGCCTTTCCTTATGAATGTGCGGATGTGCCGGATGAAGGTTATCCTGACGGATTAACAGCAAATTTGGCTGTGATGAAATTGAGAGAACTGTCTGCCAAGAACTCCCCTTTTTGTCTGGCAGTAGGTTTCTTCAAACCGCATCTGCCGTTTACCGCTCCCAAAAAGTATTGGGATTTATATGATGAAGCCTCTATTCCGTTGTCTCCGGCTCCTCACATTCCGGAAGGTACGCACCGGCTGGCCTTGCATAATAGTGACGAGTTTAACGGGTATTTGAAAGGCGATGAGAAAGTGTCATTGGACAAGAGTGCTTCGGATGCTTATGCACGAAAACTGCGGCATGCTTATTTTGCCTGTATTAGCTATGTTGACGCTCAGGTAGGAAAGGTGTTGACCGAACTGGAGCAGTCAGGAGAAGCGGAGAATACAATTGTAATCGTATGGGGAGACCATGGTTGGCATTTGGGCGACCAACGTGTGTGGGGAAAACATACCTTAATGGAATCCTCGTTGCGCAGTACGTTGATAGTGAAAGCTCCCCATGCCCGTAAGGCGATAAAGAATTGTCGTATTGTCAGTTCGGTCGATATCTATCCGACTTTGATGGAACTTTGTGATATACCTGCTCCGGAAGGTTTGGACGGTCATAGTTTTATGAAGTTATTGAACGTTCCTTATGAACGTTCGTGGCAAGAGGCTGCATATAGTTATTTCAATAACGGAATAAGCGTTCGAACGCCAGAGTTTCGGTTGACGCGCTATGGGGAGAATGGGAAATATATTACTGAATTATATGATTACCTTTCGGATGAGTTGGAGAAAAGAAACACATTTGATACCGGCAATAAAAGAATAATCAGGAAACTTATGAATATATGGGAGAAAGGGCAGACTTTATTCAAGTAGGAGAGAAACCCGAAGTTTTCGTAAATATGTCCAAAAACAAGTAAATAAGGCGTATAAAGGCACTTTTTATCAGATGAATTCTACTATTATTTCTTTTATAAGGGTATATTGGGACGTTTTTTCTATTTATTGGGATGTTTATTTTATACCGCCTGGTACGAATACTTTATATCTGCGATAGATGATAATCTTATATGTATAATATGTACTTGCTCAGGAGACGGTGAAAGACGTTATTATAATAATTAATTTTATGACTATGAAGACCTGTTTTTA
This sequence comes from Bacteroides sp. 1001302B_160321_D4, assembly GCF_015667765.1. Classification (NCBI taxonomy): domain Bacteria; kingdom Pseudomonadati; phylum Bacteroidota; class Bacteroidia; order Bacteroidales; family Bacteroidaceae; genus Bacteroides; species Bacteroides sp. 1001302B_160321_D4. Next base: position 232,821 of record NZ_JADPLO010000002.1, read on the forward strand.
TTTTTCTATTCTACTATTGTGTTCATTGAATATTCACTCGCAACAATATGATGTATCAGAGAGATACTCATACTCGAAGTTGGCGGCAGTAGAGTTCAATAACGTTAAGATTGAAGATGATTTTTGGAATGAACGTATCAAAGTTGTTCAGGAGGTTACTATTCCCTATTTGCTGGATATGGCGGAAAAGCAGGGGAAGGTTGATAACTTCAGAATCGTCGCAGGGAAAAAAGAGGGCAAGTTAAGTATCTTCAATGCCCCTGATTCCGAAATTTATAAGTTGATAGAAGCGGCCGGCTATTCATTTGTTTATAAGAAGAATGAGAAGCTGGAGCAACGCATTGACTCTATTATTGAAGATATAGCTGATGCCCAATCCTCAACCGGATATTTGCATACTCAGTATATGCTTACTTTTGATCATCCTGCCGCTCCCAGCCCGGAGATGAAACAAATTAAGCGTTTTGGGTTTGGCGTAGAAAATCAGTGGAACTCAGTGAATACCAAATGGCCGTTTGCGTATAATCAGTTATATTGCGCCGGACATCTGATGGAAGCCGGAGTTGCATATTATAGGGGGACGGGGAAAGACAAACTGTTGAAAGTGGCTATTAAATTGTCAGACCTGATTTGTACTATTTTCACGGATGACAAGATAAGAAGACATGCGGATCATCCTGAAGTGGAGATCGGCCTGATGAAAATATATGAGGTGACAGGGGATGAGAAATATCTGAATACGGCGAATAAATTATGTCGTTATGTCAGCTTCTCGCGTCCGGTAGACATTAATAGAGAAGAAAACTCAAAACCTCTTCATGAGCAGCGTAAGGCTTACGGACATTGCGTTGAAACGACTTACATGTATACGGGAGCGACGGATGTCTGTCGTGCTACCGGCAAGAAAGATTTGGAGACAGCAATCAATAGTTTGTGGGACGATGTGATTGGTACAAAAATGTATATCCATGGTGGTATCGGGAATGGGACACACGATGAGCAGCATGGGCATAGTTATGATCTGCCGATTTTACCCACTTATAGCGAATGCTGTTCTAATATAGCTCAGGGGCAGTGGAATTACAGGCTCGGCTTGTTTTATGGGAAAACGGAATATGCAGATTTAGTTGAATTGGAAATGTATAATAGTGCGCTTTCCGGAATAAGTCTGGATGGTAAATCTTACTTCTATACAAACAAAATCAATATAGGAAAGGAGAATCGTAAAAGTGCCCATTCGGGGGTGAGACAAAGTTATTTGTTTTGCTGTCCTTCAAAGTTACCGGGTTTCATTACCGGCATTGGTCGTTGGATTTATGCCAAAGACAAGGAGGCATTATACGTGAATCAATTTATAGGAAGTTCGGTTTCAACCTTGATTAACGGACGTAAAGTCTGTTTGAGGCAAACATCTGCATTCCCCTGGAATGGGAATGTCAGTTTTACGTGGGAGTCGTCCGCCGCTGTCAGGGAAAACGCACGAGTTAAAACGCTTTAATAAAGTTGTTTATCAAATTAGTTAGATACTCATCACTCCATCCAGC